>NZ_JARGYT010000015.1:0-20261 GCF_034470605.1 Candidatus Cyrtobacter comes | reverse complement strand
CTCCTTTGGATCTTCCTAGCCCTTGCATACCAGTTTCGGTATTTTTTAAAGCATCAGCCGAATGCTGATGCGCTCTAATGATCGTAGAATCTATCATTAACCATTCATTATCACTATCCACGGCTAAGGTATCATTTGCCATATTCCAGCTTTAGCCCATCTAATAAATCTTTTATGAACTGTAGGCCATTTGCCATATTCCACAGGAAGCGCTCTCCATGGCCCACCAGTTCTGGCAACACACATCACTGCTCTTATAAATCCACGGTTATCGTATCCTCTACGTCCTCTATCTCCACTTTTCCCAGGTAAAATATCTTTAATAATTTCCCATTGATCATCCCTCAAGTCATATAACATTTTAGCCTCATAATGAGTTGCTAAAATAGCAGCACATAAAAATCTTAAATGTCGACACTACCTAGACGCTTTATTGCATACTTAATACATGACTCAATTATTCCTAATCTTTTAGCATGGCTATCTGGATGATCCAATATATCTCGTATTAATGCGCTTCTTTACTGAGCTTTTCCACGGTTTATTCCTAGTTTTCTGAGGCTCTATCGCCTTCTTCCATCTACTTTAGGTTCTAATAGATATGTAGAAACTTAGATCTTCATATCTTCTGCATGTAATTTCATTACTTTCTTTCGAAATTGTAATGTCATTTTACCTCACATTTGTTCACATCTACTATATAGTATGCCATTTTATACTATCTTAGCTATATATGGTTGCTCTGCTTATTTTATATAATCTACATATATCTTCTTTACAGGCTTTTAAACTTTCAATTACCTCTTCTCTAAGAGAATACGCTCTTCCCATTCGAAAATATTATAACTAACCAATGATATTATCATCTTATTTGATAATATAAACCTCTTTTGCCTAAGCTATAGCATTACATATAATTTTGCTAAACTTAACCAAATGATAGGCTAAAGTATTTTTAAAATTAGCACCCATTTATGACTATTTTGTGATACAGCGAAATGAGTTAAGTGTAGCAAAATAAATCATTATATAATTAAATTAGTTAGGTAAATATAAGTTAGAAAAAAATTCCTTGAATATAAGCGCTGGAATTGTAGCTCCTGTCACGCCATTCATAGGCTGGTTATCATCATTACCAACCCAGATCCCTAAGGTCATTGTATTATTATATCCTATAAAAAGGGCGTCCCTGTAATCCTGGCTTGTACCAGTTTTTCCCTTAAAATTTTGGCCCTCAAGATTAGCTCGCTTCCCTGTACCATACAATACTGTATTCCTCATCATACCATCCATAATTGATACTATTTTTGGTGAAATGACACGTTTCTGCTCTTTGGTCATTCGATATAATTCGGAATTACCTGTAGTGATTCTAGAGATGCCTGTAGGAGTATTATATAAACCATCATTTGCAATGACAGCATATGCTGCCGTCATATCTATAAGTGTTACTTCATGTGATCCTAGTGATATACTTGGTATATTTTTTGGAACCCCATGAATTCCTAGGCGGTCGGCTGCTTCTGATACTTTATCTAACCCGATTTTTTCTGCAATTTTAACAGTTGCTATATTATTAGATTTGATAAACGCCTCTTCAAATGACATATACCCAACACTCGTTTTAGAGATATTTTGAGGGGTCCAATTACCAATAGTAATTGGAAAGTCGTCTACTACATCATAGGTATTAAAACCATTTTCTAATGCTGCAAGATAGACAAATAGCTTAAATGCAGAACCAGGTTGCCTCTTTGCTTTTATAGCCCTATTAAATTGACTTTCTGCATATGATGTACCGCCTATAAGGGCCATAATTTTTGCATCATTACTCATCAATACCGCAGCTGCTTGTTTAGTATTTTTTTGCTTACCAAACTTAGACATTACGCTTGCAACAGACATTTCCAGCCTTTCCTGTAAAAATGGTACTAATGTTGTATAAATACTTAATTTTTGAGATGGATTTACAAATAACCGCATCTCTTCCATGGTAAAATCTGTAAAATAAGGATTTTTTAATAAGCCTTTTTTAGGATTTTGTCTGTAAATTTTGGGTATAGATATATTATCTAGTTTATTATCAGATATATATCCTTCTTTATTCATATTAAGCAGTACGAGCTTCATCCTTTCTAGGAGTTGAGGTTCGTTATTCTCAGAGGAAAGTCTTGATGGTGCTTTTAACATTGCTGCTATAATAGCAACTTCTTCAAGCGAAGCATCTTGTATGCATTTTTTAAAATAAATCCTTGAGGCGGCATCTACACCAAAAGCCCCATTTCCTAAAAATACCCTATTCAAATACATTGTTAATATCTGCTCTTTAGAAAAAATATTTTCTAATCTAAAAGAGAGCATAGCCTCTTGAAATTTTCTCTTAAGTGATTTTTCAGGAGAGAGAAATATTATTTTAGATAATTGCTGTGTTATAGTACTACCTCCCTGTACTACCTTACCAGCAAGCTGATTATATAGTGCAGCCCTTAATATGCCGCGCCAGTCTATTCCTGAATGCTCAAAAAATCTTTTATCTTCTATGGCGATTACTGCATGAATTAGAGTTTTTGGTAACTTACTATATGGTAAGTAATTGCCATAAGCGTCTCCATAATTTGCAAGCACTGTACCATCATTTCCATATATTGTAATCATTGGCTGCGAATCATCTCTCTCAATAGTCTCTATAGAAGGTAAATCTCGTGAGAGCCAAATAATGACGGCAATAAATGAAATAGAACCTGAAAGCAGTATGTATATGAATAATTTTAGTATAATACGTGTTGAGAAGAATCCTCTTTTTTTATTACTTTTTTTAGTCATAAAACTAATATTCTACAGATTTTAGGTATAGTCCATGTGCAGGTGCGGTTAATGGTGATGGCAATGGTGTTCTTAAAGTAAGTGCATTTTCTATATCTGCTAACCTTATTCTACCTAATCCTGCATTACAGATTGCACCAACCATCATTCTTACTTGTTTATGGAGAAATGAAATAGCGGTAAAATTCAATTCTATTTCATTTTGATTTTCGGTTTTATTACATTGCAAAGTTACGTGTTCTATAGTTTTTATTGAACTCTTTGATTGGCACTTTGAATACCTAAAATACTTAAAATCATATAATCCTTTAAATAGGTAGGCAGCGTCATTCATGATAGAGATATTTAAATCTCCACGTATAAGCCAAGCCTTATTTTTATATATCGCTAGATCTGCATTCCTATTTATTATCTTATAAACATATGTCTTTCTTACAGCGCTGAAGCGCGCATGAAAAGAGCAGGGAACTTCTTGAAGAGATATTATAACAACAGCATATTTTCTTAAGAAGTAATTTAAAGAACCCTGAAATTTATAGAGATCTACCTTATGTTCAAGATCGAAATGAGCAACTTGAGCAAGCGCATGTACCTTAGAATCAGTCCTTCCTGCACCATATAGGCAGACACTTTGTTGCTTAGTAAAATACAATATTGCTTGCTCAATTATACCTTGAACTGAAAGGAGGCCACCTTGCGATTGCCACCCATGAAAATCTGTACCATCGTACTCTATAATAGCCTTGTATCTAAAGATCATAGAGTAGCTTTTTCAGATGTAGCAACATCAACATCATTATAGATTTTCTTATTTAATGTGCCCTCCATATTATCAACAATCAATGTAACCATACAATCACCAGTTATATTAATTGTAGTACGCAGCATCTCAAGAAATCTATCTATACCTATGATAAGGTAAATACCATCAAGTGGTAATCCAACTGAAGATAATACCATACCCATCATGATTATTCCACCTCCTGGGAAACCTGCTGCTCCTATTGAGCCAACTGTTGATGCAAATATTATGATGACATATTGGGTAAGTGAGAGATCCACCCCAAACATTTGTGCAAAGAATACAGAGCAAATACCAAAATATATAGATGTAGCATCCATGTTCATTGAGGCGCCCAAAGGTAAAATAAATGAGGCAGATTGTTTTGAAACGCCCATTTTATTTCTCAAATCAGACATTGCTGTCACTAGTGTAGCCTTGCTGCTTGCGGTTGCAAAAGCTAACATTTGTGCATTAGTCATCTTTTTATAAAAGATAAACGGATTCAAGCCAGATAAGAACACCACAATACCATATACACAATAATGGAACGCAAGTGCCCCACATACAACAAGTGCGAATTTTCCAAGTGTGCCTATTATTCCAAACCCATGCTCTCCAACAACATGTGCCATAAGCGCAAAAACTCCATAAGGAGTAAGGCTTATAACCAAACCAACCATTTTAAACATTAAGTTTGTTGCAGAGACTATAATATCTCTTAGTGGTTTCCCTTTATCGCCTATAGTGATGAGTGAAAAACCGGTAAGGAATGCGAAAATAACAACTTGTACAGTATTGCCCTCAGCCATAGCCTTAATTGGGTTGCTGGGAACCATGCCAACAAATATGCTTATAAGACTCTTGGTTTCTGGGGTAACAATTCCGGTTAATCCCGATGGAAGTTCAACGCCGATTCCTGGCTTAAAAATATTTGCAAATACCATACCTGTTGTAACTGCAAAAACAGTTGTACAGAAATATATGCAAACAGCCTTGAGGCCAAGCCTACCAAAAGTTTCTGCATCGCTTAAGCTAGTTATACCGTATAGCACTGCAAAAAATACAAGTGGTATAACTATCATCTTAATCAGGCTAATATAAATATCACCTATTGGTTTCAAAATAGAAGCATCCTTACCAGCAAAATGGCCAAAAAGAATCCCTAATAACATCCCTATAATAACTTTTTGCCAAAGTCTGAATTTAAAGGTTTTTTTTTCCAAAGCTTTTTCTTCTCCCATAAAATATACCAATATAAAACAAATCTAGATTCAGGCGCTATGTGCAAAGAAAATTAAACCGCGTGGCAATACAAAGGAGCTAGTAATAAAAAGATTCATATGAAAAATCAAATAATACCGCAACATATGTATGCATGCAGGCTAATCACGATAGCAGGAATTCTCTAAATACCAAACTATATAAATATATACAAGATAGCATCGAGCCATAATAGCTTGCAACCTAGAAGGTAAAACTATAACCATGATTCCTTCAGAAAACAATACATAGTGGGAAATATTGCAATTTATTACATAATAATAAAGGCATTTTTAGAGCTTAACATCTATGCCCTGTGCTTGATAAAATTGATACCTCGAACAAAATTGAACACGAGCCTTTATAAGATTTTTCCGCTTCTTTTATTAAATCTTCCTTTAATGGCTTCTTAAGCAACCATTCTATATCCATAAGCATTTTTTTAAAAGAGCTATAATCAATTTGTATATGTTCGGTATAAGATACTATTTCACTGAACCCTAATGAAGTAGCGGCATATACTAAGCTGCTACAGCTTGGCATTTGTACAAAAATATTATACGCACATTTTTCTATATTTTGTTGAGCTATGATGAAGGCATTTGTTAATTCATGTAAATTTGCGCTCAATGAATTTATTATAAGTAAAGATCGCTCTTTAAGAAGCATTTTATATTTCATTAATTCTGAATTAGTATCTTCAGAGAAGAGCAATTCAAAATCAGAAATAACAGTATCAAATTGCATATCAGACTTAATTTGATCTAGCTCCTTAAAATCCGTTATCCTTCCATATATATTAAGAGCATCTATATATGTTGATTTTCCATGAATAAGTATATTTTGAGTCTTGCAGTTAGACCTAATCATAGTCTCTTTTATAAGGGATGTGGATAGGCCATATATTGCTTCTTGTGAATTCTTATAATACAAGATTATTACATTAAAATTGTAAATATGTGTTTATTAAAACAGTGTGCGGAATATAAAGTCCAGCTGGTTTTGTGATTTTTTTTATCCGCCCAAGTGTTTATCGTGCTTGGAATGGGTGGGCTCTTATCATTCCTTATGTTATAGTTGCTGGAATAAATTAACTATAATGCTAGAGATAGTTAATGAGGATCAGGACATTATTATAAAATCCTTTGCTAATTATTGCTCTATTACTTCATGTTTAATATCAGATCTTAAATATAATGATAAGGTTGAGAACGTTACACTATTATCCAAATTTTTATATCTTGCATATCAAGATTTTGCTGAAGAGATAGATCTTATAATACCTATTCCAATGCATTGGTCAGATTTCTATCAAAGAAAGTATAATCATATAGGTATTATAGCAAAAAAATTATCTATATTAGCTAATAAACAAATGGATTTTAATTCATTAGTAAAGATTAAAAAAACTAAAAAGCAAGTAAATTTAAGCAAAAAAGAGAGGATGGTAAATCTAAAAAATGCATTTACTATGATAAATAAAAAAAACGTTATTGGAAAAAAGATACTACTGATAGATGATGTTGTAACAACTGGAAGTACGCTAACAGAATGTGCAAAAATTCTTTTAAAAAATGGTGCGTCTAAAGTATTAGGGCTGACTATAAGCTCCGTTAAATAAGCCATTACCATTTAAATGGATATGATTTATAAAATTTGATAGCGTGATCTTTTTCAAGATATAAGAAAATATTTATACTAATTTAGAGTAGTATATTGCGGTGTTTTTATAAAAAAATTGTTCTAAGATTTTCAATCATCCAGTCATGTGATTTATATTAAAAAGAATTGACTCTTTAAATCTAATCTAATCCATAAATTAGCTACTATTAAGCAACAACCATTAAGGGATTAGTTTGTTCTATAATATATAGAGACTTAAATTAGCACGCTAGTAACCAGTAAATATCATAGAAATAAGTAAAAAGAATATAGGTAGCAATAACATGAATATATTAAGAAATAGTATGTTTTAAAAAATTAAAAGAAATAAGAAAATTATCAAAGGAAGTTACTTCCATAATATAAAATAATTCATATTATGCGCTTTATAATATAAATTATTTATCTCTTAAAGAAGCGAAAATCCTATGATTAAAGATTTTATTTTCCATAATCTCAAAAAAAGCTTAAATAATGAGTTTCAGGCCAATACTAATAATAAAAATTGTATGAGGGCAATGTGGAGGGCCGTTATAACCCAGGCATTAATAGATGCTTCTAGTAATTCTAGGAAGAAAAGTCTAAGGATACATAGAGCTAAATCCAGAAAATGGCTCCTTGACTGTGATGAAGATTTTTTAACAGTTTGCTTTTTGGCAGATTTAGATCCATTGCAGACACAGGAGAAGATACGCAAAGCATTGGATAGAAATTGTAAATGGAGACGCGATTCATTGTAAAATAATATCATAAGATATATTATGGAAAATAAATTAAAGATTATGAGCTACTTTAAAACTTCTTAATTTATCGTAAATTAGATATATGTATTTTCAATAATCCTTGCTAATACATATATTTTAAAAAATTATAATATTTTGTATAATCACTTAGTAAATTTAGTCATTTTATTAATGAAAACTGCTTTGTGAATTCTTTGTAAATTTTAATGAAATAGTATTTTTTATATAAAATACTCCTGTTGATTATTTGGCTCTTTTCAAAAAATGCTTATAGAATTAAAGACTAGATATAAAAAGAATAAGCTTTTTAATAGAATTTATCGGTTTATTGCGGTTTGAAATATACGTTTTTTTTCAATGGCAAATATAATGCCAGATATATTTATTAGAAATAATCCCTTGATTTAGACTTTTACATATGCTCAATTCAGACTTCTTTATATATATTTAATTTTTATGTATATTTTCTCTATTATTAAAATAGTTGAATTGGGTAATGCTGATGTACTTGTTATGGGTGCTAATATTTTCTATGACGAAAAAATGGATGGTTCACCTTCCAAAAGTTAATGCGCATTAATTTTTAAAAACCGAACAAGCTTCTAACAATTAAAGAGATGTTTGTTGCCAAGCCATGCACATAAATATTTTTCTTACCCGTTTTATGTGTATGGCTATAGTTAAGATCTATCTTCTATCTCTTATATCGGCGGACATGATGGGAAAATAGGTCTCAAAAGAAAAATATATCACATAAACTTTTCTCTCTATGTTAGACCTCTCATATAACTTAGACAGAGGCCTAGTTTATTTTTTAGCTAAGATGCGCATGTTAAGCGATATTTTTCATAATTCATTAAAGAGTCTATTTTAAAGAATTTACTAATAATGATTTAGTAAAAAATGCTTTTCAAAATCTTTGGTATTTATATCAATGGCTATACTGCCATTTTTAATCAATATAATCCTATCAGAGACTTGTGATAAAAAATCTAAATCATGTGAAGCTATTATCATAGTAATACCCATATCCCTTACTGATAATAATAAATTTGTAACATCGCGAATTGTTGCTATATCTAATCCAGATGTAGGTTCATCACATAAAAGTAATGAAGGATGCATCATTAAGCTGCGCGCCAGTGCTACCCTTTGTCTCTGCCCCCCTGAGAGCTGTGCAGGATAAGAATTTGCCTTACTTTGCATCCCAAGCTTTTCTAAAAATCTCTCCGCGTTACTCTTTGCATCATCCATCTTATTCAAAAGCGGTGCATAAAGCAGATTCTGCATAACGCTCATATGTGGAAATAGCTGAAAATCCTGAAACATGAATCCTATTTTTTCATCGCAATATATACTTCCAGAATCTACACCTTCCAATCTTTGTATGCACCTTAATAAGGTTGATTTACCACTGCCAGATGCACCAGCAAAACCAAGAATTAAATTTTTCTGCACCTCTATACTTATATTGTTAAGTATTCTTTGCCCATTATAGCTTTTGCAAATGTTATTGATCTTTAGCATGGCTTTTTTCTAATAATTTTCCAATATACTCAATCGTAAGCACTAAAATATAGTAATACCCCCCTGCTATACAAAGTGGTGCGAAATATGTAAAGTGCGCGGCAGCTACAACCTGTGCTGAGCGCATAATATCCATTGCGCCAATAGTTGCAACAAGAGCCGTTTCTTTTGTTAATGTAATTACCTCACCAATTAACGCTGGAAGAATGGTTTTTAGCACTTGTGGCAATATAATATCTTTCCACATATAATATGGAGGAATCTTCAATGTTTTTGATACCTCAAATTGCCCCTTTGGTATGCTTTCGATTCCAGCTCTTAGGATTTCTGCGATATATGCTGAGCTGTTTATTCCAAATGTTAATATACCAGCCCACACTACACTTATATTTAATCCTGTTAATAATGGAAGTGTAAAATAAATAAGAGAGAGCTGCAATATAAGCGGAGTTCCCCTGATTATAGAAACAAGCCTATTTATAATAAATCTCCCAATACCATTATATCTCGCAACTGAAAATACCCCACCTAATATAAACCCAATTAAAAGCCCGCCAACAAGTAATTGAATGGTTATACCAATCCCTTTTAATATAAAAACCGCATCCTCTAAAAAGAACTTCACAATTATATCAATATATAAAAAATTTTAATTTAAAATGAATACGTAAAAGATATTGTGGCAATATATTGTAAATTCGTTTGCATGTAAAGAAAATTTTGGCTATATTTTCATAAAAATGAATATAAATTCAGTAGCGATGAAAAAGAGCAAAAATAGCATAGATGTACATATAAGAAATATTGTTCAGCAATTTGAAATAAAAGAACAAGCCCAGTTACAGAAGTTACTTTTAGAAGAAGGTTTAGATATTCCACAAGCAACATTATCTAGGTATATTAAAAAGCTTAATATAATCAAAATTTCGGGAAGATATCAGGTTATAGGCACAAAGCATGTTCCAACCATACTTAATATAAAAGTATCGGAAGATTCTGGCTTGGTGGTACTTCACACACATCCAGGCAATGCAAGTGCACTTGCGGTATTTTTCGATGAGAAATACATTCACTACCCTTCTGTAATAAACCATTTTCCTATCTTAGGTAGTATAGCAGGTGATGATACTGTATTACTTATACTAAAATATAGATTATCTCTTAAAGAGGTAGTCGAAATAATAAAAATTGATTTTCCATATATCAATCAGGATGAATGAACCAATCATTCAATGATTTATTTGTTATTAAGTGAAAAATTACCACCATCTTCTGCCATAAAACTTATCAGCGTTTATTCAATTTTAAAATAAAATCACTCGTAATAGCAATAAGTTAACCACATATTTTTATTTTAAAATTACTTGGTCTTATGCTACAACCTATAATCGTTCAACTCTTTTAGATATAACTAATATGAGAAACTTTACTAATGGAAGGATCGAGGGGCGAAAAAAAATCCTTGGGGAATATGAAGTATATAGGCAATTATCCCTATCTTCCAAAAATGCTATATCAAAATGGCTTCCTGAAATGAGTGATGCAGAATTTAGGAGTTTTCATGATAAATTAACTAACTTCTCTAAAATTTTATTATCTTTTCCATTTGGTTCACGTGACCTTATAGTGGATACTCTTCTTAAGGGTGATGAAGGATATTGCAATGTATTTAGAGAGAGGTGTAATTCATTAATCGGGCACAGTAAATTTAAAAATTGTAGTTCTAGCACAAAAGAAGATGCTTTAAAAGCTGCCATTAACTTGAATGCAGCAGATTTTGAGAGATTTAAGGAGGACTATACTCTTGCTCATCATCTTGCTCCTCAAAAAAGTCTCCTATCACTCCTCGTAGATATGTTTTTGCAGCCCTCTTCATATGCTGCTACACCAGTAGAATGTGAAAAACCTAATACTAATAATAAACAACAATATAGGCAGGAAATTCTTAAAGAACACAAAGTATATAGGCAATTATCCCAATCTTCTAAAGATGATATATCAAAACATCTTTCTAAAATGAGCGATGAGCAATTTAATAATTTCAAATATACTTTAACCAATTTTTCCAAAATTTTAGCACCTCTTTCATCTAATGCTCAGAATCTCATATTGAATGAGATTCTTAATGGTGATGAAGGGTATTGTAGATTGCTTAAAGCAAGATGTGATTCATTAATTGGAGAAGCTAAGTTTAGACACGGTACTTCTAGCGAACAAAAAGAGGCTTTAAATGCTGCTATTAATTTAAATGGAGTGGATTTCCAAAAATTTGTCGATAAATTTGGCGCACCTCCCTCTTATGAAAGTATATATGGTGCTAAACCATCAGCCCCGCCTTCTTATGATGAAAGCATGTATGGCACTAAACCGTCAGCTCCGCATTCTTATGATGAAAACCTATATGGCGCAGAACCATCAGCTCCACCAGCATATGATGAAGCTCCACCTGCATATGATGGTTGGCATCATTAATATTCTGTTATTAAAGGATAAAGCTGCTCCATAGCAGCTTTATCTGTGTATTGATAAAAAATAAAAAGAGCTTTTGATGAATACAATCAATATTGCATTGCAGCCTATGCAATTAGCATATCTCTCTTCAAGATTGCGCCACACTCCTTTTCCATCTTTTCAATTATATTATTTGATAACGCAGTAAGTTGCGCTTCATCGAATGTATGATTTTTATTCCTCAGCATAAGGTTGATCGTTACGGAATGTTTACCCTGAGGTATATCAGAATTTTTAAATATATCGACAAGCCTTATCGACTCTATATGCCCTCTTGCGGAATTTAAGATTGAAGATCTAATTGTTTCAAAAGAAACCCCCTCATCTATTATAAAACAAAAGTCTCTATATACAGGTTGATACTCAAGCATAGTAAAGTTATATCTTGCAGGATCATTTTTATGGACTTTAAGCTCATCTAAAAATATTTCTACGGCAACTATTGGCTTAGTACCTATCTTTAGATCTGAGATTAATTTTGGATGTAATTCACCACAATAAGCTATTAATCTACCATTGAAAAATACACTTGCAGATCTTGTTGGATGATAATACCCAGGTAAATGATCTCTAAAGAAAGATAGCTCGGATTCTGCTATACCAAACTCTTCTAAAAATGAAGATAAATCTGATTTAGCATCAAAGAAATCTAATTTACGCTCATTGCAAAATATATTCTTATTTTCAGCTAGATTTGTTCTTACCGTAGCTAAAACCCTCTTTTCTATAAGATCTGAGGATGATTTATGGTAAACCTTACCAATTTCAAACATAGCGCAACTGCTTATGGAATGCGAGATATTATAACAAACCGTCTTTAAGATCGTTGGTATAATGCTAGGCCTCATAAATGAGAACTCTTGTGTAATTGGATTTTCTAGTTCTATTAATGAATCTTCATTTGCAAAACACGTTGCATAAAGTTTATCACAGAAAGACCAACTAACTACCTCATTAAGGCCAATTTTAGAGGCAGTTTTTCTTAAATAATCATCTAAATTATTTTTTAATACAGGGGTAATATTTTCAAGTGGCTTTTCTTCAATATTACCAAAACCATAGATTCTTAAAACCTCCTCTATCAGGTCCTCTTCTATGTTAATATCCCAATATCTATATGATGGTACTTTAAATAATAAACCATCAGCGCATGAAAATCCTAGATTTTTAAGTATCTCCTTATAATTTGGAATATCATGACCAGCTATTTTTAACAAAGATTCATACCTAAGTGGAATCAATTTATCTTTAAAATCAATAGAGTATGAGAAATATGATGTAGGAACACCTGCACATTTTTCTTTTATCAAATTTACTAAAAACTCTTTAACCAGCTTTGTATTTCCATAATCTATCCCCCTTACAAACCTGAAACTTGCATCCGTACTAATCCCAAGCGCTTTTTCTGCTTTACCTATTTGTTTTTGGGAAAAGAGACCAAGCTCGATAATTATATTTTTTGTACTGCTATCTACCATTGAGCTTCTACCGCCAATTAGCCCAGCCACAGATAATATCTTCTCTTCATCACTAATAACTGTAATTCCAGAACTTAATTCATGCTTTTTACCTGTAAGATCTTCAAAAATCTCCTTATCTTGAGATTTTCTCACAGTAATTTTACCACTTACCTTATCTGCATCATAAATATGATTTGGTCTGCCATAACTTAGCATGGTAAAATTTGAAATATCTACAAGTGTACCTCTACTTTGAATACCAAGTAGCTGTATAATAGATGATATCTCAGCATATTCATTACAAGATACATTTTGAATCTTTATAAACTCCATTCCAAAACACCCTTCCCTATCTTCAACTACCGCATCAAAATTTGGCGATATATCAAAACTTTCATTAACTTTTGGTGATAGATTTTTCCCAAGCCCCGCAGCAGCCAAATCTCTTGCTATCCCAACGGCACTGGCTGCATCCCCCCTATTTGGAGTAATTGCAATATCAAAAATAACTTCATTAAGGTTTAGATATTCAGCTACTGGTGCGCCAAGCACAGCATCCTGTGGTAATTCTAGTATTCCATCATAATCAACACCTAAAGAGAGTTCATCTTGTGAACATAGCATACCAAGACTTTTTACCCCCCTTATCTCACTCTCTTTTATTATAAAACCATTTTTAGGAATTTTAGCACCTATGTATGCAAAAGCAACCTTTATGCCTGCTCTTGCATTTGGTGCACCGCAAACTATTTGATATTCATTTTTCCCATCAAATACCTTACATACCCTTAGCTTATCTGCATTAGGATGTTTTTCCGCCTCCTTAATAAGCGCTACTTGTATCTCTTTATAAAAATCTTTTTGATATACAACATCCTCAACCTCCATACCTATATTATTCAACATATTTATCACATGCTCCACACTATATTCGTACTCTATATAATTTTTTATTAATGAAAGGCTTATCTTCATCTTGATTATTGTATAAAACGTGTTTTGAAAAATACCTTTGTAGGTATATAAAGCAAGTCCTTTGTGCTTATTTTTTACTATTATGGCAAGTGAATACGGCAAAAATGTGTGGTGGAATGGATCATTTATGGATCTTCAAGATGCTAAGGTTAGTATAGCAACTCACTCATTACATTATGGTGGAGCTATTTTTGAAGGCGTAAGAATATATAATTCAAAACCTTTTTTGCTAAAGGAGCATATAGATAGATTATTTATTTCTGCCGAAGTAATGCGCTATAATATGAAGTATAACAAAGAAGAAATATGTGAAGCGGCAATAAAACTTATAGACCTAGAAGGTTTCAAAGATGGCTATATAAGGCCAATTATATGGCTTGGAGATGAGGATATGAAGATTATGGGTCAAGATTCAACATTACATACGGCTATAATGACGTGTAAGATTCTAGAGAAATCAGATATAAATGATGATTCACTAAAGCTTTCAGTTTCTAGATGGAAAAGAGCCCCTTTGAATTGTCTTCCTTATTCATCTAAAGCTGCGGGTCTTTATATGATGTATTCTTTAATAAAAAGAGAAGCACAGATTGATGGATTTGATGATTCGATTATCCTTGATGAGAATGATAATATAACAGAAGCAACAACATCAAATTTTTTTGCAATCTCAGACAAAGAATTACTTACGCCAAAAAAAGATACAATCCTCTCAGGAATAACTAGGTCTAAAGTTATTGAAGCAGCTTCATATTTAGGTATTAAATGTAGAGAAATTGATATAAGAATAGACCAATTAAGAAATTGTGATTTTGCATTCTTAACAGGAACTGCTATAGAGATAAAAAAAATTAAAGAAATTAAGCATGTGGAAAGGGGAGTTACCTATCAGTTTAGTAATGAAAATGAAATCTTTAATCTCGTGAGAGAATTATATAAAAAGCTTATATAAAGTAAGTAACCCAATGCTAGTGATAAAAGTTTTAAATGCTATTAAGAAAGCGCTTATCAGTACAAATAATATAGTAGTTATAATTGAGGATGAGAGTTTAGCGCTTGAAATTGAAGAGTTTTTGCCGACAATTTTTCCCAATATCAGCTCTTTTTACTTTCCAAGTTGGGATGTACCAGCTTACAGTGGTGTTTCACCAAGTATTAGCACAATGCATAAAAGGATGCATGTGCTTGCAGAAATAGACAAGCAGCACATTAAGCCCATCATAATAATTACCTCTCTTAGGGCCTTGCAACAAAAAGTACCATCAAAGCTTAATTATATAAAACTTAAGCAGAACGATGAAATACAAATAACTAAATTAACTGAGATATTAATAAGTTACGGATACGAAAGATCAATTACAGCATTCAGTACTGGTAATTTTGCCATTAGGGGTGGTGTTTTTGATATTATATATCATGGAGGGGCCGTTAGATTGAATTTCTCTGAAAAAAAGTTGGAATCAATTAAAATTCTAGACCCATTGTCTCAACTATCAACAAAAAAGCTACCTGAAATTGAGATATTTCCATTAAGCGAAGTTATACTGAATAGTGATTCTATAGAAAACTTTAAAAAAAATTACTTATGTAAATTTAAATCTCAGCTAGAAGATGTGTATAAATCTATTACATCTCAGGATCATTTTCCTGGAATAGAGCATTTATTACCATTTTTTTACGAACCATTAGAATGTATCTTGACAAAGATGAGAGATACACATTTTGTATTAGAGTGTGACTTTAAAGATCGCATAAAAGCAAATTGCTCTGACCTTACTGAAAGATATGAAGAAACATTAAAATACCACGATAACCCATACAAGGAGGTTGATATAGGCTCTATGTATATCCAACAAGAGGAGCTACTTTCCTTTTTAGATAAAACATTAAATATAGAAGATTTTAATTATAATACTCCTAGTAGTTATATAGCCCCACCAAAAGAGGGGGTAGAAATTAGTGATTACCTAGAACAAATAGATAGTCGTTATGATATATTCATCACTTGCGATACAAAAGAAAAGGCCAAAAAAATCAATAAAATATTAGAAAATAGTATAAAAAGAAATATTAGCGTCATTATCAATACAAATCATAAGCATAGCTTTGTTTATGATGATAAGTGCTTCATCTGCTCTACAAACCTTTTTTCATTTAAGGATGTAAAAATAAAGAAAGCCAAGAAAGGAATGTTTATGATCTCTCTTAGAGAGGGGCAGATTGTTGTACATAAACAGTATGGTATTGGCAGATATTTAGGATTAAAGATCCTTAACCTAAATGGTGTGATGAGGGATTATATAGAAATAGAATATAAAAATGATGATAGGTTATATGTTCCTGTTGAGAATTTAGAACTGGTATCCAGCTATAGCTCTGAACATGAAATAGAAATAAAGCTTGATAAATTAGGAGGCACCCAGTGGCAAGAGAAAAAGAATAAAGTTAGAAAAAAGATTCAAATAGCTGCGCAGCAACTACTTGAATCTGCTGCATTTAGAAAGCGTAGTAAGGCTAATGTACTAGAAATTTCATCTGAAACATACTCGGAATTTTGTTCATATTTCCCATTTCTAGAAACAGAAGACCAAGCAAGCGCTATAGATGAAGTTCTTGAGGATATAAGGCAATATGAACCTATGGATAGGCTAATATGTGCAGACGTTGGATTCGGAAAAACTGAAGTTGCGCTAAGAGCAATATGTGCCGCAGCTCTAGGATATAATGCAACTCAAATCGCTCTTATCACGCCAACAACGCTTCTTTCAAGGCAGCATTATAAAACACTGAATGAAAGGTTTGCGAATTTTCCTGTAAAAATAGGCCAGCTCTCAAAATTTACTACTGTACAAGAAAAGAAAAAAATCAAAGATATGCTCAAAGAAGGCAAAATTGACATAGTTGTTGGCACACATGCCCTGCTCGCCTCTGATATCAATTTTAAAAATCTTGGACTTGTTATAGTTGATGAAGAGCAACGCTTTGGTGTTATACAAAAAGAGAAAATAAGAAATTTAACTAAAAATGCTCATATATTAACACTTTCTGCAACACCAATACCAAGAACACTCCAGATGGGGCTGCTTGGTATAAGATCTATGAGTGCTATAAGCACCCCACCACTTAGCAGAAAACCAGTAAATACGTTTATTGTATCTACTGATTCATTTGCAATCAAAGATGTAATTTTGATGGAAAAATCTAGAGGTGGAAAGGTATTTTATGTTATACCTAGAACCTCGCATATATCCTCCATTTATGATCGACTATCAAAGTTATTACCAGAACTTCGAGTAAAAGTTGCTCATGGTGCTATGTCTGCAAGTGAATTAGATGGAATTATGAATCAATTCTATGACGGAGCATTCGATATTTTATTAAGTACTAATATAGTTGAATCCGGTCTTGATATACCACTTGCTAATACAATCATAGTAGATAATGCACATATGTTTGGCCTTACACAGCTTCATCAACTTAGAGGAAGGGTTGGTAGAGGCGCTTTTTCTGCTTATGCATATTTTATTGTACCAAACATTAATAAAATTAGTAAGGAAGCTAAAGAAAGAATGTTTTCATTAAAAAGATTTAGTGGAATTGGAGATGGCCTTGGCATAGCAATGGATGATTTATCACATAGAGGTTATGGTAATCTTTTGGGCGCAGAACAATCTGGAAATATTAATGAAATAGGAACAGAGCTTTATCAAGAAATGTTACAAGAGGCTATAGAATCGCTAAAAATGGATAATGAGGATAATAAAGATGTTAATAAAGAGGATTGGAGCCCTGCAATAAATATTGGGGTTCAGATACATATACCTGAATTCTATATAGAAGATACAGAACTTAGATTATCTGTATATAGAGAAATAGCATCCGTAAAAAATAGTGAGCAAGCAACTTTATTGCTTGAAAGTTTGAATGATAGATTTGGTGTAATACCAGATGAAATCTATGCTTTATTTTCCGTAATAGAGATAAAGCAGTTAGCAAAAGAGGTAGGGATAGAAAGATTAGATGCTGGAGATAGTGCAATAATACTATGTTTGCATAACTCGTTCAGTGTGAGGCATCTTATTAATTTTATAGATCAAAATCTCAACTTTAAATTAAAGCCTGAAGGTAAAATAATTTTTAAGTATCATCATGGCAGCAAAATAGAGGCCTCTATGTTTGCCTTAAAGGCATTAGAAAGGTATTTTAAAAAAACTAAACAAATACCGATGCTATAAGTGAACTAATTAAGTCAATGAAATCAAAGTTATTATATTGATAACAGATTAACCTATAGACTAATTTTATATTTATAGACTAAACTTAACACTTTTTAGTTGAGTTTATGCGTCTATATAATCAATTTCCACGTAGCTATCAAAACATAGAGGCTATGACACTTCAACTAGAAGAAGTTAGCAAGCTTGGCTTTGATACTGTCTGGACTAATCCTTTATATAAAACAGGTGAACAATATAAGAAAAATTATACAAAAGGTGAATTAGCAAAAAATGCACTACCAACTAATAAAAAGGGAAGCCTGTATGCAATGAATGCCAGTTTAGACATGAATAAAAGTGAAGATTTTTTAAATAGTGATTTCACAGATGGTACTGAAAAAACACATACCGCACTACTTAAAGAATATACAGCAAGAGCTGTTGAGCTTGGGATCACACCAATATTCGATCTAGTTTTAAAGCATGTAGCAATTGATTCAAAATTATGTGAAGAAAAACCAAATTGGTTTGATAGACATAAAACTACAAATGAATTCAAGATACGTGGAATTAGTGAAGATGGTTTTGCAACAAAAGATTACCCATGGGATGATGTTGCCTCCTTTAATTATAATGATCCAGAAATTAGGGATGAGATCATAGAGCAATTCTGGAAGCCATTTATATTCAAGCAAATAGCAGTTCATGGGTTTCGTGGCGCAAGGCTAGATGCAGCTGGTATGATGCCAAAGGCCGTATATGATGAGCTGAATGATTACATAAAAACAACAGTGAAAAGGTTTCATAATGCGGATGCAATAATATTTGCAGAAACATTCGGTAACTTAGAGTTAGTAACATCATACATAGGAGAACTTTCAGACAATGATGTGACGCATGTAACAAATAGTTTGCATTGGGTACAAACTAAAATTGGCCCCAATATCAGCTCTTCCAGCGATGATTATTTGGATGTTTGGAATAAAGAAGATGGCTTTGCTAATAAGGATATGGGCATAAAACAACAAATGACCCACCTTAACAGAGGTCGCGGTTTTGGGGATAATAGCAGAAAAGTGATAAATAGTACACAAAGAGTTGGAACCATAGGTTTTGTAAGCTCACATGATGAAGAGCCTTGGGCATTAAGATTGCAGAAAAATATTGAGGAAAACGAATGGATTAAGGACCCAAATGAAGTTACAAAAGGAATGAGGGAGAAGATAGCAGTGGTTGCTTTTGGCTCTGATGGTGGATGGTATATAACATGTGGTGATGAATACGCTACACAAAAACAAAAAAATGTTTTTGATTCTAAAAAGGAAGAGCAACTACTATGGAAATATGATGGAGCTCTGCAATATCAAGAAGAGATTCATTCTGATTTAACGGAATATATAAAATCCGTTAATTCTGCACTTCAATCACTTGAGAAAGTGAATAAAGGTGGTTTAGGTGAATGGAAAGAAAGGATAGAGATAGATGGTAAACCAGATCTTGTTATATTTGTTTGCCACAAGATGAATTATGATGGAAATTCTTACATAATGGTTGCAAATATAAACCCTGAGAAGCAGCTTGAATTAACGAAAGATGATATGAAAGAAATTGCTTCAAAATCAAAAAATCCTGAAAAAACACTGCTAGCAGCTGATAATAATATGATATTTTTTGCGGATGATAAGCTTTCAATAAGCAGCAGTCAGAAACGTGATCATCATTTAGATAAGCCCAAACATGCAGTAAAAATGAGGTAGCGGCACTTCATTTTAATAGGTTTAATTAAATAAGATCATATAGCTAACTCAATATAAAACGTCATATAAAATAAGAGTTAAAAAGCTAGAGCAATGGGTGGAGTGGTTGATTTGCTTTGCCCAAGCCTATTTTTTTTCTCAATCGGATTAAGATCAGGTGAGTAAGGAGGCATATAAAGCAATATATGCATCTTGAATGATTTGTTGCATATCCTTATGAAAAGAAGAATTATCCATGACAATGATGCTTTTTTCTGGAAGATTAGTGAGTAAAATCTTATCCACTAAAGCAAGTGAATGTATCTATATTAACTGGGCAAGTTAATACAAGCCGACCGGCTATTATTGCAGAGCCAAACAATGCTCCTATTGCGTTTGTCCTGCCTTTACTCCACAATCATGCCTGCCATAGCAACGCGCCCCCCCTTCATGTAGTAACCACACGTCCTTGGCATAGCAAAACCGCTTTCATCTATGTAATTAATTGATTTACAGGCTTTTTCTAACCGCTTAAGTGTTTGGCAAAACATAGATCTTTTTCC
>NZ_JARGYT010000014.1:0-21929 GCF_034470605.1 Candidatus Cyrtobacter comes | reverse complement strand
GGAAACAACCTTTTATCCATCTAAATACCATATTTATCGCCTCCAATATAATATTGCATCTTTTCCATTATTTGGCAAAACCTTTGTTAACAGTGCCTACACCACTCTTATCTTTTATACAAAAATTTAAATTTATAAAAGGTTGTTCCTAGATGAAGGGTACTTTGCTGTTATTGTATGATGTGATTTTATTTTCTATAACACTAACTTCATTTGGTTGGACTTTAACAACATGAAATGAGGCAATATCAAATGATCTGACCCAATCTGCCAATTCCCCTGCAACTTCATGCAAAGCAAGATCGGTTGTATCGAGGATTTTTACATTCGCAACCTACTCATAGACTTTGAGGGTAGATAGCCGGCTAAAATCCATAATATCGGCTGCATCTTCTTGGATAACATGGGGGAGTCCACTGCGGACCTTGGGTGTGCATACGAAGCCAAGCTGACCAGTTCAGCATATTTTGATCAGCACCGTAGGTGTTGCGCTTTTTGAGTCGTTGAATACGCTCGAAATCGCTGATATCTAAAAGACAGAAGTTGATTTTATCTATTTGTTTGGCTGAAGGGCAGCTTAGTATTTCGCCTAAAACAATTTGACCCAGCAAGCAGACATCTTTACCTTCGCTCAATAATTTCTGTAGTCACTTCTCTGTGGATTCTTGACGCCATTTTTTATCAGCACCTTCTGGTACGCCAATATCGTCAAAATCATAAACGGCGATGCTATCTCCCAATAGCTCTTTCAAGTGAGGCATCAAAGCCGTTTTTCCGCTGCCACTGGCGCCACCTATAAAGCATAATTTACTCATTCTTTTACCTTTGAATGCTCATATTTGTATAAAACAACCGGTATACCTTTGTATGTGTCATTCCTTAAAAATCTCATTCCAATTTTTTCGGCGACTTTGATAGAGGGTTTATTTTCTGGATCAACAAAAGCAATAAATTCATTGATCTCAATACCTGCAGCATAATCTCTTACAGCCATGGCAGCTTCAGTTGCAAACCCTTTACCTTGAAAATGTGGTAAAAGCCGATAACTAATTTCGTACTGAGTATCATCCTCTTCCAGTGGTATAAATCCGCATATTCCTATTGGGACATCATTATTTTTCTCTGTAACCGCCCATATGCCAAGTGGATATTTTTTGTAACGTTCTAAAATAAACAACATCCAATCTTTTGTCTGTTCTTTGGAATAAGGCCCCCGAACAGAGTAGCGCATCACCTCTTTATTGCTCAGCAAATTGAATAACGCCTCAAAATCGGTGTCCGCAATTTCTCTGATAATTAAGTTTTGAGTTTTTGCTATATTATTCATAATAAACCTGTAAAATTAACATCCAGCCTGCAATTTGAGGCATATAGTGTGACATTTTGCCCAATGGGCAATACATATCTATTCTCAATATGCCCATATGGGAAATTCTTAATGCAGGGAACTTTTATTCGTTTACACCAAAAATCAATAACATCTTCTGTTGTTATCCCTTTGGAATCAAAATGTTTAGAAGTGCATTCAGTAAAACTTCCAATAACAAGACCAGACAGATTATCTAGAACACCTGCTACGTGCAATTGAGAAAACATACCTTCAACAAGATATGGCTCAATTCCAACATCTTCTATCAAAAGAATTTTTCCTGAAAAGTCTGGTTGATATGGTGTGCCCATTAGATTTAACAGACAAGTGAGATTCCCGCCGATTAAATGGGCTGTGGCGGTGCCATGGTATACTATCTCACCACCGTTTACGCAGTAGCTTTCTTGGTTTAGGCAATGCAGAAGAGACGACAATGTGTTTCCTGCGACAGTTCCGTTTTAATATCGCTACAATTAAAGCCCGTTACGGATAACGCACCGGTTTTTGCATAGATACCTACTTGTAGGGCTGTTGTGTCTGAATAACCTACGATAAGTTTAGGGTTTTGTGTAATCAGATCATAATCTAAGAGAGGCAGGGTTCTAATCGAGCAAGTGCCGCCATTGGTCGTGATGATGACAGAGACTTCTGGATCTTTGATGAAGTCCATAATGTCAGCTGCTCTTTCTTCATCTCTGCCTGCTGCAAATAATTCTTTTTTATCGAGATGCCTTCCTGTTTTTACTTTGAATCCTAATCTCTGGCAGTATTCTACTGATTGTTTGATGAGCCCATCAGGTACTGGGCTAGATGGCGCTACTATTCCGATAACCTGCTTGATACTCATGCTTCCCTCGAATAAATATTGTTTTGAAACAGGGTCTCAAACCCAAGTTTTTGATAGACTCCAAGTCCTGAATCAGATGATTCCAAAAAGCAATGACGAGCGCCTAATTTTTTTGCTTCTAATAATACGGTAATGCATGAGCGCGCTTGCATATCCTTGACCTTGAAACTCAGGCAGGGTGCACAACATTGTCTATCCTTGTAATGGTGCTGTCGTGCATTGACAGGGTGATCGATGCGATTGGTTGCTCCTGTTTGTATAAGCTGAAATGGCGAAGATTAATATTCCGTTTTAAAGCATTCTCATGGGTACCTGCATAGACCCTACAAATTTCAATCGTTGATTCAAATGCGCCTATCAATGGCAACATCCAGTCATTTAATTGATTATCATTCGATTTGATCGTAATTTCAGAATCAAAACTCGCAATTTGATCAGTTGCAAATCTATCTAAATCCACAACCATTGAAACGGATTTGCTTTTCTGGGGGTAACCCATAGTGCTTAAAACATCTGCCATTTGAGTGGTACACAATTCTTGTGGAATGATCACATCAAAAGAAAGGTTATCCTGATCGAAAAACTGCTTCCCTTCGGTTAGAATTTTATCCAGAGCATTTGTGTTTCTTGTAATGTAAATAAAATTGAGTTCGGCGCCACCGGTCATCTAGGCATTAGCACCATCGCTTAGATTCATGCATTTTAAGGAAATGCCTCTGAAAAAATAATCCTCGGCTTGGCTGTAGAGATCAATTATTTGGGGCATATTGTTCCTTTTTAACACTCATCAAATTCGGTTTTTTGCTTGTGCATAACATATGTACATATAACATATTTCCTTTCGGAAATATAGTGGAAACTGCTTTCCAAGCCTTGATTCACCTTATTTTCTCTATTTCGAATCCCCATTGCTACTCCGGCTTTCGTTCTCTAAAAAATGCATGAGCAAAAAGCAGCAATCCTCTAAAACCTAGGTAAATAGAGGGTTTGAGGACATACGTACCTTCACACCGAGTGTTCGCATGTATCGGAGATAGAGAGGGTGAAAACTGAGATTTTATGGGTAAAATGGCAAAGTTGGAGAAAGTGAGGTACTGATCCAACCGCAAAATAAAACGCTGGAAAGCTCACAAATGCTGTGGTTTTGAGGCGCGCTATCACCAGAGCAAAAAGATACGAGAAAAGTCATTCCTCAAAATCTGGCGGAGAGAGAGGGATTCGAACCCTCGATACCGCATAAAACGGTATACCTCCTTAGCAGGGAGGCGCCTTCGACCACTCGGCCATCTCTCCATCATCTAAAAATCACACCGCATAAAAGAGGGCAGCGCAAAACACTAAAGATAAAATTTACATTCAAACAAGCAAGCTATTCAGCACCTTGTTTATCCTCGGACTGAGAAGATGATTTACCAACTATACTTGCGATCGTAACACCTAAATCTCCACAAGCCGTAACACCCTCAGGAAGGATAATATCCCTCAAATGAACACTAGAACCTATATTAAGTAAAGATGAATCCACTTCTACATATGAAGGTATCAAAGCCGGTTTGCATAAAACATGTATAGAATCACAAACTATGTTAAGAACACCACCTTTCTTTATTCCTATACACTTATCCGTATTCAAGAATTTTACTTTGACAGGGAACCTAGTTTCAACATCTAAATCTACTTCCTTAAAATCAACATGTTCTACAGTATCTTTAACAGGATGAAGCTGAACATCCTTCAATATAGAAAATATCTTCTCTCCATTCAAATCAAGTTCTAAAAGCTTGGATTTCATACCACCTTTAGACATTTCCTTCAGAAGCTGCACAGAATTGACGGAGAGATATAAATTTCTTCCGGCACCATAAAGAACTGCGGGAACATAACCAGAAGCCCTCAGGGAATTCAAGCTCCCCTTGCTCCCAACTTCCCTAACCTTAGCTACAAAACTTAAAGTCATTGACTAGAAAATAACCTAAACAATAGCACAAAGAAGGAATGTTATACAAAAACACGCCTAATAGTCAATACGCACTATGATTTTTACATTAGTTATTATAAGATGGAAATTAGGACTGAGTGTAGTTATTATAAAAAACACACCTAAGCAGTGAGCGAGTAAGTCACTTTAAAATGATATAAATCAAATAATTAAGTGTCTATATTATCTTAGAAGAAATAAAATAATTTTAGGATATTATCCAGCTTTTCTGAAGTATCTGCGTTTGGCTTTCTTTAAAGTTAGGTAATACTATTTTGTCTAATTAGAATTACTACTTTCCAATAAGTGCTCATTTTATATTCTTACAACTTATCAAAATGTCATACTCTTGGCCTTTATTAATTTTTAACTTCTTGTTAATGGATATATAAAAAGTTCAAAGCCGCTGTATGCTTGTTAAAAATCAATTAGTTGCTTTTTAAAGTATTTATATTTAGTCTAATTCAAACGCAGTTTTTAATTAAAAACTCAACCATGAACAAATTCTTTACAACATCACTCTTAATCACAGCCCTATGCGCACATTGCAGCTATGCTGATATAATTGATGGAAAATATGGGAAAAACCAAGTTTTTTACTCGCAACCAACCCCGCCACTTCCTATAGCAGGGCAGGAATTTCAATTATACAATTTTACACAAGCATATGCCGATAATAATAGCGTTTATGATATTGCTGGTGGATATGTAGGATTTTTTTATACTAATGATAATAATAAACCAATAGGCATAAAATTATATGTAAACGGTAATACGCAAACCATTTCACCTAGCGGAAATATATTTGGATTAGAATATGATGGATTTTTATATATTTCTGGCGCTGATCAAAATGGTGCAATAACTGGTACTGGCACTAAAACGTTTATATCCAATTCTGAAGGGTTTAAATATGGTAATAGCACAAGCTATATCCCAACAAAAAATGGCGCAGCATCACTTGCAGATCTGCATGCTTATAGAGCTACACCTAGGATTCTTGGTGAGGGCGAAAAAATAATATTATTAACAATAAATCCAAAGTTTTTAGAAACAGTCACCGCCCAAAACAATAAAAAAGCTTATGGAATTGCTGCTGTACTGGATTCTTCTATTGCTTTTTTAGATGATGATGCAAAAGGTGCACTTGATGATGTGGATGGTTCACATAATAGCAAGGCCATCTCAAAAGCCACTGATCAGTTACTGCCTGTATTTGCTGGCTCTTCTGGATATTCTATATTGGATATTAAGGAAGAGGCGTATCATGCTGTAAAATCTAGAAATTCTATTCAAAAATCTTATGCACAAAATGGCAAAGAGCTCTGGGTTGAACCATTATACACAACTTCTAAGCAAAATGATCAAGATAACGCACCTGGGCATGATATGAAGGCAGGTGGTTTTATTTGTGGTTTCGATACTAAATTATCAGAAAAAATCCTTGTAGGCTCAGCATTATCTTATACCACTGCAAATATTAATAGTAATGATGCAAAAGATAAGTTAGATGCAGATATTTACGATATTATGCTTTATGGAAGCTATGCATTCACTCCAAACAATGAAATAAGCCTCACATCTAGTTTTGCTAGTATTAAAAATAAGTCATCAAGGTCAATTTCTATAGCATCGTTAAAAAGAACTGCTAGCGCAGATTATAATGGTTTTGCAATGAGTGTTGGGGCAAATTTTACCAATAAAACCAACATTAAAAAGAATATTGATGTTAAAGTAGGTGTTGGTATTGATTACCATAATTTGAAAAATGATGAATATACGGAAACCGGTGCAAATTCATTAAATTTGAAAACAAATGCACAAAGTATAGATAGGTTCATACCTTCTCTTGCCGTTGGTGGATGTTATGGTTTTTCAGAAAATCTTTCACTTGAAGCTAGCTTAGGAATTGCATGTAATGTATTTAGTGGCCAATCCAATGTTACTTCAGCATTTTCAGAAATTAATAATACTGAATTTAAAACAGAAGGGCTTATGCACCCCTCATTATGTGCAAAAACAGGATTATCAATGGCATATAAATGTAATAACAGCATAGATTTATCTATTGGCTATAGTGGCGGGATCTGGAGCGGTGATTTAACCGAACATACAATATCATTCAGAGCAAGTTTCAAGCTCTAGGTTTTTTTGATCCAGATATACATTATGCTTCTATAAGCAGTATATATAGCGATTTTGTTTGAGGTGGTAGATACTTACAGCTTATACTAATTCAACCTAAATCACTATATAGGATAACTTTGATCCTTTTAAAGAACACAAAAATTGTTGAGCACAGCATTTCCCTGACATTTGCTAAATCTTTATATCTCCGTGGCTTTCCATCAAACTCAAATTATCCATACTACCATTCTATATAACGTTCCTATATAGCTATTTAAAAAAGAAAGATAGAGAATCATAAAGTGTAAATTCAGCAACCATGTATTAACAGCAAACCTCGATCAATTTACTATATTCTTATCGGTAATGCTGAATTCTATATATACAAATTGTCATAAAGGCATAGAGCTACATTCAGATGGCTTTAAATTAACCAATTGATAAAAATGAGCCATAATCAAGCCATAATCAAGCCATATTCATAACAAATTGAATACATTAACTAGATAAGGCCTATGACATCATACATTAATATTATTATTCTTAAATATATCAGTATATAGCTCTTCCATTGGAGGTTCTGGACTTTCTTTAGCAAAATTAGTTGCTTTTTCAACTATCTGTTTAATTTCTTGTTCTATTTCTTTAACTTTAATATCGTCTAACAACCCCATCTCCATCAATTTAGATTTCATTATCTCAATTGGATCCCTTTCGTTCCTGTAACTATTAACCTCATCCTTATCTCTATAAGTTCCTGGATCAGACATTGAATGACCTCTATATCTATATGTCTTGATTTCTAACAGTTTTGGCCCTGAACCATTTCTGACACATTCTACAGTTTTTGACATGGCAGAGTGCACAGCAAAAAAGTCCATACCATCAACCTGTTGCCCCTCTATTCCAAAAGATTCACCCCTTTTATAAAGATCAACTGTAGAACATGATCTGGAAACTGCAGTACCCATGGCATACTCATTATTCTCTATCACATAAATAACAGGGAGTGACCACAACTTAGCCATATTAAAAGATTCATATACTTGCCCCTGATTAGCTGCACCATCACCAAACATTGTCACACATACATTATCAGTTCCTTTATATTTTTCTGCAAATGCTATACCTGTACCTAGTGGTACTTGCGCCCCTACTATTCCATGCCCACCATAAAAGCCTTTTTCTAAATCAAACATATGCATTGAGCCACCCTTTCCTTTAGAGCATCCCCCAAATTTACCAAATAGCTCGGCCATAATTGCATCCGGACAAGAACCGGTTGCAAGCATTGGTCCATGATCTCTATAGCTGGTGATAACCTTATCACCAGCTTTTAGTGTGGATTGAATACCCACAGCTACAGCTTCCTGCCCTATATATAGATGACAAAACCCACCTATAAGCTTCATTCCATAAAGCTGCCCTGACCTTTCTTCAAAACGTCTTAAAAGCAGCATATCTTTATAATAACTTACCAGTTTCATTTAAAAATGATATTATCAAGCCTATTAAGTCTGTACATTAGTATTGAAGCGTGGATATTGCAAACCCCATATTCCAATAAATAACAGCTTATTTGATAATTTTTATTGATATTCTAAAGACTATTGGAAGTGCCAAAACTTTATGTTAGCATGCAAAATTGGACAGATGAGTGGTTTTGCCTGTGAATAACTTTAAGGTAATATCGAACAATAGAAGAGCTAGATTTGAATACCATATCCAGGACACTATTGAAGCTGGCATAGTATTGCTTGGAACCGAAGTTAAATCTTTGAGAATTGGGGGCTCTGTATCGCTTGAGGATTCCCATGCGGATTGCACTCAAGCAGGAGAGATATTATTATTGAATGTACATATACCAGAATATAAAAATGCCGGTATTACAAATCATTATCCTAAAAGACCAAGGAAGCTTTTACTTAAAGCAAGAGAAATAAAGAAGCTTTTTGGACTTATTCAAAGAAAGGGTATGACGCTCATACCACTTAATATGTTTTTTAATAAAAAAAACATATTAAAAGTTTCGCTTGGGATTGCACAAGGCAAAAAGATGTATGATAAGCGCCAAGCTATTAAAGAGAGGGAATGGAATTTATCAAAAGCAAGAGCTTTTAAAGATGAACTAAAGTAAAAAGACAGATATTTTAGCGATTTTAACTCTTTTATATTTTTAACTCTTTTATATAATTAATTAAATAAGAAGAACTCCTAGATAAGTTTTTTACTTGGTTTTATCGTTATAATAACGAGCTAGGATAGCTATAATCGATGGTATGCTTAGCATACTGGAGATAATAAAAAACATATCCCATCCATAATTTGATACAATAAAACCAGATGTGGTAGCAATATTAAATCTTATAATTGATGAGATAGAGTAAAGTAATGCAAAACATGAAGCAGGAAAACGCTTATCACACAAACTACTCATATATGAGATACAAACTACATTAGCAACACCATTTGCTGTTGCTTCAACTACATTTATGCATGTTAATATCCATAAATTTGCATCTGAAATTAACAAAAAAAGCAAATTTGTAACAGCCGCAGAGACCTCCGCTATTAGCAGATAGTATACTGTCCTAAATCTTGAAATTAAAAATGCTCCAAGAAACGCTCCAAATATATTAAAAACAGTACTTACTGTCTGTATCACAAGTCCAATCTCGGTCTTTGTAAATCCCTTTTCTAATAAAAAGATCCAATACATGGAATCAAGATACGTATCACTTACCTTAAAAAAGGCTATAATTAATAATGATAAATAAAATTTTGGTAACCTTAGCAACGAATACACTACATCAATAACTTCAGCCTTAAACCACTTTATACACATATTAATTGTATAACGGTTATTAATTAATCTATGATCCTCCGCGATGAAAATGAGAGTGAATATACAAGGTACATAAAGTGAAGCGACAATAAAAAACACTTCTCGCCAAGATAAAAATGCAAGAAGCAACATACTTCCAGCACCTGATATCACTAACCCCGTTCTAAATCCTAAGACATGTATACTATTTGTATATAATATTGTTGGAGATAACTCTATTCTATAGCCATCTGCGGCTATATCATGCAAAGTTGCAATAAAGGCTGTAGATGTTGCTAATATGAGCAATATATATATTTGCTTTTCTGGGTCTATTAGTCCCAACGATACTATTAATAAAGCGATTAGAGTTTGGGTTGCAACTAACCAACTACGCCTTTGACCAAAATTCTTTGGAAAAATTTTTAACCTTATACTCTCAACAATCGGAGAAAAAAGACATTTATATGAATATGGGGTCAATCTTATAGCGAATAACCCAATCAAAATCAATGATATCTGATGCTCATATAGATATACAGAAAGGGTAGAAGCAAGTAGTAAATAAACCAAGCCACTACTAAACCCTAGCGAAAACGGTACTAACGAGTATTTTGTGATCTTTCCATAAAATGCCATTATAGCTTAGCAAAAAATGATGAAAAAGCTGCACAAGAATAAACCCCTCATCTAATAACCTGAGATACACATAGCATGCTAATACATTTCAACCACATAAATTGCAACAATTTTGCTATATAAATATAAAAGAATGACATGTTAAAATATTTGCATGATACCTCCTTAAATAAACCAAAGATAACAAACATAACTAGATAATGGGCAAATAAAATATGACCTTATAATTTAAAATTTTCCAAATATAATATCCTACATACTTTCCAAAGCATCTATTTCAAGCAATTTTAAGCCTGTTTTCAATACTTTAGAAAATGCAAAAACTAATGCTAATCTAGCTGCAGTTTTATGCTCATTTTCAAGATCTATAAAGCGTGCATCCTCATCTTTATTCCCTTTTGTCCATAGTTGATGAAATAGCAACGCAAGCTCTTCAAGATAATATGTAATTTTATGTAAAGAGTTTGTATTTATAATATCAATAATTAGGGTTTCAAAACACGCTAACTTCTTTATTAACTTCACCTCCTCATCTAAAACAATTTCTGCCAAATGTAACACGCTGCTTAGGTCAAATTTTGCCTTTCTTAATACAGAACACGCCCTAGCATGTGCATACTGTATATAGAATAGAGGATTGTTCTTTGACTGTTCCTGAAGCTTTGAAATATCTATATCAAGGCCAGTGTCATTTCTTTTAGTCAAAATTGAAAATCTTAACGCATCCTTTCCGATAAGATCTATAATCTCGGCCACAGTGATAAAATTACCACTCCTCTTAGACATCTTGATATTATTATCACCATCTTTTATTTTTACTAGCTCCATTGCCTTGATTATTATAGGAACCGTTCCGTTACTAATTGCATTCACAACTGATTCAATCCTTTTAATATAGCCTATATGGTCCCTGCCTAGAATAAGGAAAAGCTTATCAAAACCCCTCATTATTTTATGATCATGATATGCAATATCCCCAGCGAAGTATGTTGGCGTTCCATCTGATCTAAGCACAGGCCTATCTAAATCATCACCAAATTTTGAAGATCTAAATAATAATTGCTCGCTATGCTCCCAATCGTCATGATTTTCTATACCCTTTGGCGCCTCTAATACCCCCTTATATATTAACCCCTTATCAATTAATTTTTCTATAACGGCATCCAGTGTTGGCAGGATATCATTTTTTTCAGAAATAAAGGAATCGAAACAAATCCCTAGTTGTGCCAAATCACGCTTTATTAAATTCATTACCTCGGAAACGGCATACGATTTTAATTCCTCATTAAACCTTTCTTTGGCATTGTTTTTAGCAAAATCCATATCAGGATTTTTATCCATAAAAGATTTAGCAATATCAACTAGATATCCACCTGGATAACAATGATCTGGAATTTCTATCTTATCTCCATGCAGCTCTCTACAGCGCAAATAAAGCGATTCTGCTAAAGTATCAATCTGCTTTCCAGCATCATTTATATAATACTCTTTAAGAACCTTAAAACCCGTCTTTTCTAAAATATTACTTAAAACATCACCATAAACAGCACCTCTTGCATGCCCTATATGCAAAGGACCAGTTGGATTAACGGAAACAAACTCAACCTGCACAGCACGCCCTTTTCCTATATCAGGAAATAGATTCTCTTTGTTAATAATATTCTCCAAGGCTTTATGCCAATCTGATAGTGATAAGGTAAAATTTATAAACCCAGGACCAGCAATTTCAATTTTCTCGAAAACAGAATCATCAATTGTTTTGACTATCTCTTTTGCAACTTCTATTGGATTTTTAGAAATTGCTTTAGATATGGCAAGGGCAATATTTGTTGTAAAATCCCCATGAGAATCATTGCTTGAAACCTCAATGACAGAATCAACACTTATACCGTATAATTTAAGAATACTTGAATTTACAAGTTTAGATACCCTTGCCAGATTAATCATAATTTTATGCTTCGTAATTAGATTTTATAAATTCATTCAATAATCTAACACCAAATCCAGTATAGCCTTTAGGATAAAGTGGCTTGTCATCATATTTATTTCTTGTAACAGCGGCTATATCTATGTGCGCCCATTTTACACCCTCTTTAACAAATCTTTGCAAGAAATGCGCAGCAGTAATGCTACCACCACCTCTGCCGGATTGTCCTGTATTTTTCACATCTGCAATATCTGAATTTATCTGTGCATCATACTTTTTAGACATAGGAAAATGCCAAAGCAATTCTCCACATTTTTGCCCGGCACTTATAAGCGCCGTTTCCAATTCTTTATCATTTGAAAATAAACCAGCATATGTATCACCTAAAGCTATTGTTATAGCGCCCGTGAGCGTAGCAAGATCTATCATTATCTTAGGTTTATATACCTCTTGCGCATACCACATGGCATCTGCAAGTACTAATCTACCTTCTGCATCAGTATTATCAATCTCAATAGTTTGGCCAGACATTGAGGTGACTACGTCACTAGGTCTTTGCGCCGTACCTGAGATCATGTTTTCTGCAAGCGCAAGAATACCAACAACGTTAACTTTTGTTTTTCTTTTAGCAAGCGATTCTACAAAACATGCAACAACCGCAGCGCCACCCATATCAGATTTCATTTCCGTCATTCCTGGTGTAGGCTTGAGATTAACACCACCTGTATCAAAAGTTATGCCCTTTCCAACAAGTACTATAGGGCTTGTGTTATTATTATTACCAATCCATTCTAGAGCTACTAATTTTGGCTCATAGGCACTACCCTGAGCAACACCAATAAATGCACCCATACCTAGCCTCAACATCTCATCTTTAGATAAAATGTTACATTTCACACCAACGGTCTCCATCTTTTTGCATAGATTTGCAAATGATTCAGGGTATAAATGGTTTGCTGGTTCAGTTTGTAGATCCCTTGCACGCAAAGTTCCATCCAGAACAGCTATATTAGCTTCTATCTCATGCTTTATATCAAGGTCAGTGATTAAATTAGCCTTCACCAAAGACTTTTCATTATCCTTTTTTTTCTTAACAAAGTATTTATTGAAAGTATAATTGCTAAGCTTAATACCATTTAAAATGGATATAACTGTCTCTTTTTTATCAAGAGAAGCTGTAATTTCAGTACATATATCCACTGAAGTTATCTTAGCATTGTTCAATGCCGATGTTAAAGATGCACAAGCTGCTGATAAAGAATCAAGAAGATCTTCATCTGTCTTTTTTACAATATTTACTACAAAAACTGTTTTTTGCGAAAGCTTCCCTTTTGGGGCCAGAACCTTTGTTATAGAGCAGGATTTATCATTAACGCATTTATCTGCACTAAATACATCAAGTACCATATTATCAGTATCTAATTCCCTAAGCATCTTAGGAAATTCACGATTAAAGGCAAAAAAAGCTACGGCGCTTTCTTTGTAACTAGTTGAAATTGCAAAATCCATACTAATACCATAAAGAATTAGATTGTAAAAATCTTAGCCTAAATAATACAGATAAATCACAGACGGTAAAGCAAACATTAGCAAACCGAAATAAAGAATGTGTATATAGCTAAAACACCTCCAAACTATTTCTTCTTAGCTCATATTTATTTTTCACCTCTTCATTTATGCCTATAGACTGAAAAATACGCAACGAATCAAAGTTGTGACTTTTTAAGCCATCATATATGTTAAGCAACTCTTCCTTTAGTATCTTTTCGAAACACATAGAAAAGTTCTCGGCGCATTGACCACTAAGGCCAAAATCTGACGCTGTATTGGTCGCCACCCTCCTAATTTTTCTCCAAACCATTGTTTAAAGAAGATTATTGAATATGAATTAGATTAGACTAGCACTTTTTTGATCTCAAAAAATAGTTTTACTTCCATATATTAGCAATTCCTTCAGCATATTTGATATATTTATTAATCTTATATCGATATTTGGAGCTAGCTGATTGCATTTTATAGAAATAGAATTGGTGACTACTATTCTATCTACCATTAGAAGCAGTTTATCGAAGTCTTCGGTTGTAGAATTTATTAAATGTGTTGCATATATAAAGATCTTGCGCGCCCCAGCATTCTTAAGTTCATACGCTGTATTAAGAGCACTTTTGCCACTACTGATTATATCATCAAGAATTATACAGACCTTGTCTTTTATGTTATCCGCTACTAATGAAGAGGTGATTTCACCAAAAGCCCTCTGCTTTTTAATCCAAAAGACCTCTTTACAATTTATCATCTTTTGCAATCTTTGAACATTAAGAAAAGCTCTATCATTTTGCTTATCCAGACCATCTGTACTACCAAGCACTATAAGATCCAATTCTTTATTGTATAAAATTTTTATTATATCTTGGGCAAAGAGCTTTAATGGTAAAAGGTTAATAAAATCCGCTCCAAAAACATTAATGCAGGATTGCATAGATTCAATAGAGTGAATATCAAGGGTTATTAATTTATCGACACCTGCTATCTTAAGTAACCGTGGTATCAATGAGCAGTTTTTAGAAATAACACACTCATCTTGAAAAGATTTATCATGCCTCATAAATGGCATAAATGTAAGGATAAGATTAATCTTCGAACTAAACAGTGAGCTTATCAAATGACAATTAGAGAGGATTTGAAGTATAGATTCACTAAAATTTCCGCTTACAGAGTCTAGATAATAAATTGGCTCATGTTTAGTGTCGGCTATCTTTGTATTCATCGAAGAAAAGACTTCTCCATTAGAAAATTTACCATTATTAACAAGTATAGTATCAAATTCCGTACATATATCGCGCTTGATATCATACGAAAGGTTATCACCTATTATAACCAACTCACTTACTAGATAAATAAAAACATAATTAATATATATAAAGATGACGTTTTATCTAGCTAGTACTAAACTTTAATATTTAATATACTCTAAAAGAAAAATTATTTGTGAATAACAAAGTTATACTTTAGTGTGTCCCCTTGATAGTATTTATCTAAGTTCAGATGTCATACCTTGATTATGGAGCCCTTTTTGATAAGGCAATTGTAGATATAATAAAGAACGTATTAACCATAACAGAAAAAAGCGGATTAATGGGTGGTAATTATTTTTATATTTCCTTCTATACAACATTTCCAAATGTTGTACTGCCGGCATCATTATTAGATAAATACCCCGTTGATATGACCATAGTTCTTCAAAATCAATTTGAAGATTTAAGGGTTTATGACAGTTATTTTGAGGTTGTACTTTATTTTCATGGCAAACCACACAAGTTAAGGGTACCATTTAATTCAATACATACATTTGCAGATCCAAGTGTTGAATTTATACTGCAGCTCCATAATGATGATAATACAAAGGCAAACAAACATAACACAGCAGATAATGAGAAAAATACTAAAGAAGATACAGATCGTTTTCTGTACCTAGATGAATTTAATCAAAAAATACAGTAGACCATCGTAATAACTCAGCATTTAGAAAACAAAACCCATGCTTTCGCGTGATGCTGGTGTTATATTTTAATATCCAACCGCTCTATTACCTAAATCGATAAATTATTACAAACTTGTTTCATTTTCCAGAGGTATTGTCTTATACTTATGAAATATTAACGAGTTTATTTTCTTCGACAATATGACTGCCGTTTATAGTAACAGCTATTATAGCTCTACCAGCTCTATCTATAGTCGCAACCAGCATGTAAGCTTACAAGAACTTCCCACTAACAAATCAGAACTTCATGATTTGATAGCTAAAAAAGAAAAGGAATTAATGGGCGAATACAAGTCTACTTTTGAATTTTTCAAAAAAGAGCTAGGTGAGGCAATGGTAGGAAGCAAGATGAATGTTATAAACAAAGCAATTCATGAGCTCGCTAAAAAAGAAGTATCTAGGGATTTGGTAAATGCTGTACTTAAGTTTAGCATGAAATCTATTAGCGAAAGCTCTCAAAAAGATTTAAAAAGTACTCTAGATATTATTAGTGGTAGCACCATAGCTGGCAATGTCTTTAGTAAGTTATGGCCTTCTTATAATTCGAACCAAGGTTGTATAAATATTAAAGATATTTCTGGGGCTCATCATGGTGATAGGTTTTCAGTTACCGTAAACTCTATTGCAAAGAAAGAGGTTCTTTTATTTCCACAGATGGATACAAACGCAAAAGTAGGTAGTAGCGGCTCTTGTGGAATTAGCTCTACATCATGCATAGAGCCCGGAGAGATAGTACTTACACTGAAAAATAAAATACTTAAAATTTTGGATAAAAAGTTTGATGATAGAGAATCTTCTGTAGTTTCTATAGATGGCAGCTCTGGTACAAAATTTAAAGCCGGTTATTTCTATATCAATAATAAATCTGTGGAACTAAAAGATGGGCAGAGCCTGAATGATATAGCAAAATTAATTAATCTTTCAAAAATAGGTGTAAGGGCTGAAATAAAACAAGATAACAGCTCTAAATACTATATTCTACTTCAACCAACACTTCCAGGAGGAAAGCTTAAAATAGATGATATATCTGGAATTATAGGTACTATTACTAATGAGGTACCAAGTGTTAGTATTAATATATCTGAGGGTGATTCCATACCCACCATTATAAGTAAATTTAATAATGCGGCACAAGGCACCGCCTCAATATCGTATAATGTTTATGGTAATAAAATTTCTTGCTCACTATATTCTGGGTTAACAGGTACAGAGAATAAAGTTGATATGACATTTATGGGGACCCCACCAACCAAAGATGGTACAGGGTCTGGTAGGTTTTTTGAGACTTTTTCAACACTTCAACCTGCTAGTGATACAGATGTAGTATTTGATAATATACCGATTCAGACATCTCAAATTAATGTTTTAGATATTGGATTACCAGGTGGTGGTAATTTGACTTTAGAATTACTGAAAGAGACTCCTAGCGGTGAATCAGTAAATTTTACAGTACTAGCAGACCTAAGTAGCATTAATAAAAATATAGAATCTTTTATTATTGGATATGCAAAATTTATGCATCAACTTAGTAAGTTAGAAGACATACAGCATGGTTATTTAAGTTCATTTATAAAAAAAGAACTTATAGAGCTTAAGGAAACTCAAAAAATATTATCTGCTAAGATACTAAATGGTGATTCAATTTATTTAAGAGATCCACAAGGAAATACTATAGGCATGCCATCTATAGGAATAAAATTTTTAGATAGCAGCAATTTAGGATTATTTTTTAGCGATGATATAGAAAAAGCTAACAGCATCCAAGATCTAGAGAATCTTGGTGTTATAAGTTTTGACGACAGGCTCTTTCAAGACAGCATAGAAAATAATCTTGAATTTATGGCAAGCTTATTTATCTCTGGTGTGAATGGTAGCAAAAACTTTAGATTAGAATCTGGCAAAGATGTTATGGCAAATTTACGCGTCACGCCACTAGAATTAGAAATAAATCTAGATAGTACAAAAGAAGCCATTCTTTCTAATGCTAGTAAATTATTTAATACAACAACTGAAAGTATTGGGCTTAGTGAAGGTGCAATTCAGATAGGTGAAAACATTATAAAGGTGGGCCCAAGTGATTCATTAGAAAGCTTAAATTTAAAAATCAATGCATTAAAGATCGGTGTAACCAGTAAGATCTCGGTATTTAATTCGAAAAATTTCTTGAACCTTGCATCGGTAAATAATTACTCTAGCCCTGATTCAATATTATACGATTATGATGGTGTACTAAATGGCTTGTTTACACCTAATCCTGAGGAAATATCTAGCAAGGAATTTGCAGCTGATCGTCTAGTGATCTCAGATCCTGACATAAATCCCGCGGGTGGAACATTTGTAATTAACGGAGCTCCAGTGACTATTGAAGCTACGGATAAGCTGCCTGATTTAGTAACAAAAATAAATAATTTACACGTTGGTGTAACAGCTAGTATCGAAGATCTAATAGATGTTCAGATACTTAAGATAACCTCTAATACTGTTGAAATTAACGATGAGATAATTATAGAAGATAATGATTCTGTTATAATTAATGCACTCATAATTCCAGCTAAAAATCCATATGCAACCAAATTTAAAGACTATTCTAAAGTAGTGACAGCACAAGCCTTTGATGGAGATGAGTTCATTGATAGGAAGGTTAGCTATATACCTGGTTTGAGCAAAGTGTTGTTCATAAAGTGGCACGGAAACCCTAATCAGGAATTCGCGATTAATGGAATAAAGCTACTATATAATGGATCTTACAGCTCTGGAATAAATGAGAAGATTAGTATAAACTATGCACTTGTTGATAGATTTGCATACAATTTTGATTCTATTCGCAATGAAATATCCTCTGTAACCGCTAAAATTAGCACTAATATAGATACTTTAAATTCAGAATATAAAATCGCAGAAAATAAGTTGCACGAATCAATTCAGAAAGCTAGCATTGATCTGGGAGAGTCGCTCAAAAAGCGTAATCAGCGCAAAGCTGAGAAGAATGCTATTGGCGCGCTTCTTAAAATTCACAATAATGATAGACGAGAAGATTTGTAATTTTTATGTCAATATATCTTTTAAATGATGGGGTTAGTAATAATGTGCCGCAGAAGGCTGCATATGCAGACGATCCGTCAAACTCACTCATTATATATAAGAAATGCTTTAACGTTATAATTGAGAAGATGGAGCAAATTTTACCTTTGCTTCCAAATATTGCAATTATCTACTCTATGGCAGATAAAAATAATGAAAATGAGGTGCTATTTGAAAAGAATACAAAAGATGCATTTTCTATTATAGAGAAAATTGTGGAGATATATAAAGAAGGTATCTATTCTTCTGATATTACAAATGAAGAGTCTGCAAATGATATTATTTTTCTTGCCGATGCTTTAGAAACAATTAAGTGGAGGATAGATTTATTACAAAAATGTAGGAAAGAATTATATGTAAAGCAAATTATAACTCTCTGTCTAGTATTTTTAAAGATAATAAATAAAGTAGGTAGCGATTTAGATTTCTGATTGATGCTATATCTGATTTCACTTGGCTCCAATGTTGGAGATAGGCTACATAACATGAGGAGTGCTGTGGCTGGAGTTAGGAATTTTAGTAAAATATTAGACATCTCTTCATTATATGAATCTAAAGCGTTACTTCCACCAGGCGCTCCTAAAAGCTGGAATATAGATTATCTGAATTCGGTCTTAAGCTGTGCATCTGATCTTGAGCCGCATGATTTCCTGTCTAACATCAGGGAAATAGAATGTGAAATGGGAAGAGGTAATGAGAGAAAAAAGTGGTCACCTAGAATAATAGATATAGATATATTAATGTGTTCCAATTGTATAATTAGTGATGATTTACTTCAAATACCACATCCATATATGCACGAAAGACCTTTTATAATCATACCCGCATCTGAGATTGCTCCTAATCTTATACATCCTATACTGAATGTCACCCTTTCAAGTTTGCAATATTCTATTAAGAGCGATAATAATCCTAAGATTATTACGGATAATTGCTGGTATAGATTATGAAAATTTTTGGAATTTTAAATATTACTCATAATTCATTTTCTGATGGTAGCGAGTATCTTAATTTAGATAATGCTCTACTTCAATATGCTCAACTTATTCAAGATGGAGCTTATATGGTTGATATAGGGGCAATATCTACATCTTATGGAGCGAATTTATTAACTTCTGAAATAGAAAGAAGTAGGCTAGAGCCAGTTCTTATAGAAATAGCCAAGCAGTTTGGAAATTTAGAGAGGGTAAGTATAGATACTTTCAGACCTGATATAGCAGAATTTTGCATAGAGCATGGTGTTACAATGATAAATGACGTATCTGGCGGACATGATGTGAATATGCTTTCTGTATTAGCAAAAAATAAGGAGGTTAAGTACGTTTGCGTTTGCAGCCTTCAAGTTCCTGCGAATAGAGAAAATAGAATAGAATCAATAGATAAATTATATGATCATGCAAAATTTACCATAGATAGGGCATTAGATAATGGTATATTAGAAGAGCAGATAATTTTAGATCCTGGGATAGGATTTACAACAGGTCCGGATCTTTCAGTAGAAGTAATAAAAAATATAGATAAATTTAAAAAACTTGGTTTCCCGTTATATATAGGGCATTCAAGAAAATCGTTTATGAGCACAGGGTTACCTGCTAAGGATTCCTATATGAAAAGAGATCCAGAAACACTTGCAGCCTCACTATATATGTTCCTAAAGCAGATAGATTATATCAGGGTACATAACGTTGCCTTACACATTAACGCACTGAAGTTGTTCTCCAGGTTGGTTAATTACGGATACATAAATACTATAGTTATTTAAGTTAAATTAGCATAAGCTGTAATACAAGAAGTATTATGCCCTCTCAAATAAAACAGCTATATAATCATCTTTATAGCTCATCATGCAAAAATAATCGCTACAGAGCCACCACTTGGAAGTAGCACTGCATGAGGTTTATCAAGTATAAGGCCGCCATAAAATTTAACTGTCTCTATGATTGTTATATAACTGCCCAGCTTCAGTTAATAGTACTTCAACATATAGCAAAATTAAACCACAGTAGCTATAAATGCAGGAATTTATTGATACTTAGAGCGCGATCAGCTATTTATGTTAGTACACGTTTTTTGCTTTATATTCTGTTTTTGTTTTTTATATGAAATTGTTCAAGTACAACAAGCGTCTATTATGGCTGCTTATTTTGCCACTCATAATAATGATTATTATTGTATTTCGCAAAGGGAACATAGATATAAAAAAAGAGGCAGAGGTAGTTCAGTATTATCATTTTTTAGATTCCATTCCTCAGGAAAGGGAGATATATATAAATGCATTTGGCCGCGTTAGAGCAAAGAATAAATTTCCCATAGTAAGTATGGTAAATGGAAAAATAGTTTCGCTACCTGCAAAAAAAGGAATAAAATTAGAGCAAAATTATGTAATAATGCAAATTGATGAAAGAGAAAGAAAAGAATTGCTGGAAAGCGCTAGAGCAAAATTAGATAATGCCAAGATATTAGCATTATCTGCAAAAACGTTATATGAAGGAGGCTATGGCTCTGAGGCCGATCTTCTTAAAGCGCAATCACAGATGATAGGAGCAGAGGCGGATTTTAAAAAATTAAAAATAGATCTTGATAATTGTAAAATTAAAATCCCGTATGAAGGGTATATAGATGAGTTATTTGTTTCGATAGGCCAAGATGTCATTGCGGGACAAAAACTGGTTGAATTTGTATCTTTAAATGAACTTATTATTGATGCTGTAATTCCTGAAAATAAAATCCATATGGTAAAAATGGGTACTGGAGTTTTGGTAAAATTTGAAAACAAAGAAAAATTAGCTGGTAAGGTTATATCAAAAAGTAGTATTATTGATGAAAAAACATCATCTTTTCCAATAGAAATCTCTATAAGTGAAAATAATATCATAGTCGGTCAAGTTGCTAATTTATCTATTTCCTTAGGTAAGATGGCATTACATAAATTACCACAATCCGCATTATGCCTCAATGAAATAGGGGAGATTGGTGTAAAGGTTATAAATGATGATGTTGTAGGCTTTAAAAGAGTGAAGATTATTGATGAAGATCAGGATAGTGTATTTATAGCTGGATTGGATAGTAACCAAGAGAGGGTTATAACAATTGGTCATGAATATGCTAAAGTTGGTCATAATATACCATTATCTTAAATCTCAATAGCTTTTTTTATATGCGGATGGATAGCTACTATAACGAATATTATAAGTAGCTCGCTCACAACAGCAAGATCATCTCATTTTTATGGAAAATACAAAGCATTCGCTAGACTTGGACAGTACCATAAATTACCATTTGAGCTTTATGAAGCCACAGCTAAATGAGGTGGATGTGTGAGCAAAATGAATTAGCACAGGCTGTAATATATTATCTACGCATCTCAAATAAATAAGCTATAGAACTAATATAGCTTGCCTTGGCCAACTTCATTATGTGGCGATAATCTCTCATGTTCTCAAGGACTGACTATAACAAAACTATATACTCTAAAAAATACTCAAACCTTTTTGCTAATATTATATCCTCTATTCAAAAACCATGTAACCAAATATTCAATTACTTAGGTAGTGTCGACATTTATTTTAGCTATAGATAGATTGCTGCTATAAAAA
>NZ_JARGYT010000013.1:0-22403 GCF_034470605.1 Candidatus Cyrtobacter comes | reverse complement strand
AGGGCAAAGATATGCAAAAGCTCATAGCAAATGCGGGCCATACCTTGCTTTATCTACCTCCATATTCTCCAAACCTCAATCCTATAGAGAAAAAATGGGTTCAAGCTAAACAAATACGACGCGCAAATCAATGCTCTATTGACGAACTATTTAACACATATATGACATGACATTTTATGACGGATTAGATATATATTGATGCTTTCGCAACAACTGGTTGGGAGTTTATTCCGAATGGTATTAGAGCCTGTTTGAATCCTGTTTGAAAGTTGATGAACAATAGCGTACAAAGAGGAAAACTTGGTTTGTATAGAAAGTATATCAATCATCTACTCTTTTTTTGAAACTACTTTGGTCCTTATTATTTCAAGGTGGTATCTAGTGTTGTTTCGCTCTATTATATTACCCCTTTCCTATAAAATTTTTTGGTAAGAACAGAGCTAAAGCCACTGTACTATTTTTTATATATCTTGTTGGCAGTGTTCGCTATAACTTTGATTCTTATTAAAGAACATAAGAATGGTTAGCATTACCAGCACATCTTCGTAGCGATGATTTTCCACAAAACTAATAGCTACCTATAATGAACACTACCCACTTGTTATAGCTAAGGCGTTTATAAAAAGAGTATTATTATTGAGGATAGTGGCCCTACTTTATCTACACTCTCATGCCGATTGAGAAAAAATGGGCTCATGCCAAACAAGGAGCCGCTCTAGTTATGATCTTTTAAGCAACTGATTAAACTTTTTATAACGCTTTAGCTATATAAAGTTTTTCGAAGGTTTTAGCATAACTCAGGCAATAATTCTCCACGATCCAATGCGCTAATAATCCATTTCTTTTTGATTCTATAAAATGCCACATCTCATCAAATTCTTGGATATCGTTTATAATTTTATTCAATCTCGATGAAACTCTCTTTATCCGGTTATAGGCTATCCCAAATAGCTTTGCTATAAATCCATACTAGGATTTGCCAATCAATAATATTACACTATCGATTTTTCATCTCGTAATATTTTGGTGTCGCACATATTGATAAATAGATAGTCTTGCATCTATACCTTTATTTCTTCATAACAGCTCCTGATATAATTAGATGATTCACAATTCTTGCACCGCGTAAGGTAGTAAATACCATTCGAGCGCTATATCTCTTCTAGTTAATACCCTCTTATTTATCAAAAATTAGTACAGCGGAGTCATAAGTTGTTCTCATTCTATATATCATATCCTTATATATGGAAGTTTGCCTATCATCATAAGTGATATACGGCTTGATCCTCTCTATTTTATCCTCAATGATAATATTGGTACCATCTTGTTTGCAGTTTCTATAAAGATTAAACCACGGACTTCTCAATGAGAAATTTAATTTATGTATATCCTTTGCATTGATGTCTAAAAACGTTCTCTTCTTTATATAGGTCCTAGGGTATCCTATAAACAAGTCTAGTACGCTATCGGATGGTGGGAACCCTGAGAAGAAGTAGTATAAAGAACTAGATGGTGGTTTTAATGCTACGGCATTACCAAGATTAGTTTTAAAAAAGGGGGTGTGTATCTTATACTCAAGTTCAAAATTTATATCTTCAACTATCCTCGATTTAAGTTCTGGAATTGAGTTAAAGATCTTATCCTCTTGATATATATACATTGGCTCAATGAGTTGATAAAATCGATCTTCTAAAGCTTGCTTAGAGTTATAAAGCCCCCTTGCCGCCACGTAGTTTGCTGCTTCATTTGTTAGACTGACTTTTACTCTTTTTCTCATCTCTTCTTCTCCGAGAATTGATATTGTCTCATCATGAATATTTTTAGTAGTCTTATAATTTGACATACCTATGAACCTATATGGGTTCTTAATTTTAGAATTAAGAACTAATGCATACCTATTTGCGATATCATCAAATATACCATCTGCATTACTAGTAATATTTGTCGGATCTATCCAATATTCCTTGCCTGTCTTGCTTTTTACATAAACAATTGCATGATTAAAATTTGCTAACCCAGGAAGAGGGTCATTATATTCATTTATTATCTCGCCCCTCTCAACTAATGCAATGCTAGCGTCAAGCCCAATTTTATTCAAAATAGCTACTGTTGAAGTAGCAAAATCTTTGCAATCACCATAATGAGTGTTAGATACTACGTCTAGATCTCTTGGAAAAAACCTTCCCTCTACCGTTTTCCAATCACCTAAATATTGTATATAGTTCTGCAGTTCTGAGGTTACAAGATTAATTTTTGCTGTGTCACTTTTTTCGTTTAATGCTAATTTAGCAATCTCTTGAAACTCTACTGGCAATTTTTGTTTTGCAACAGCGTTATATTTTTCCGATAGTAGTTTTGAGACCTCGTTCCATGAATTATAAGTGGATATGCTGACCCATGTGCTGTACTTTGAATTCAATGCCCCAGCAACTACATCATTTACAATAGATTCCGCGAAGGGTTTCGCTAATTTAATTTTGATGAATTTTTGATTTTTTTTATCTATTTTCAAAAACTTATTTGGGTTATTTTCCTTTATATAGAGTGGCTTTTTTGAATATATTTCAACATCTAAATCTTTCCACCAACGATTAGATCCAAACGAGATCAGGAAAGAATAGTGCCCTTTAACTGGGGCTGTACGACTAGAAAAAGTAGACTTTAAATAAACGCTAGCCCCCACCTCAGCCCGTGGAAATGGTATTGAAACCTGATATCTTTGGTCGAAACCATGCGCCTCACTAGCAAGTGGTTTTCTCTCTATTAAATTTTTATCAACTGAATACTTTTCTCCATTAACAATAGTATATGCATCTATTATATCCAACTCTTCATTTGCATTATAATACATCACATAGTGTGCAAAGATCTCCCTAGCACCCTCCCTTAATAAGTTGATTTTTTGAGTTTTCTCTATTCTATAACTTCCATCTTCATCTATATTTAGTATATGTTTATATTCTTCATACTCAATCTCCATATCATCTCTTGTGGCCCATCTAGCAAAAAGAGAGTTACTAAAAAGGCCGAAAATTATGGAAAAAAGTATAAGGAATCTCATATGAAGCACAGCGAATGGCTAATGTGCAAATTATACCATATTATGTACACGCCTCAAGTATATATCTTACATATATTTATGGATTGTTAATCGTTGCTAGATATGATGGTAACAAGTTATTATATTGCCAATTAAATAATGAGAATAAAATTTAAGCATTGTAGTTTTCGATTATGTGTTAAGAACTGGATATATGACGATAAACAAAAGTATAAGTAAAATAGGTGATGCTAGAATAAAATATGAGAAACGTGTGACTAAATTGGTACTTAGAAATATAAAGGTTGCTTAGTGGAAATGCTTTATTAAGGCATTATTTAGCTAAATTTAACAGAAAAACTAAATGCTACTCCAAGGCATGATCTATACTATTCAATAAATTAGTCGAGTCTAAAAGACAATCTATCTTTTATTACAACCCTATATTTTATTCATCTCTTTTAAAACTAGATTCCTTCTTTAGCATTTTTTCTCAATACTAAAAAGTAGCAGTTATGGATAGCTATTAATTTAAGTTTGGTGGAAAGTCATCGCTACAAAGATGTGCTGGTAATGCTAACCATTCTTATGTTCTTTAATAAGGATCAAAGTGTATATCTATCTGCCTAGAAAATAATACCCAAGCATTGAGCTTTCAATGCTATAATTGCAGGTAGTCCTATCATCAGGAGCTTTTTTAACAAATATTTATAGCGGATATTCGGTGAATATAGATCATGTTTTCCCAAAACTTATCTAATATACAGCATATGTTTCGGACTTAGATCACTTTTTACTAAGTTATCCAACAGCATAACCTTAATTTGATGTATTATAGATATAAACGCCATTCAAAAAACATGCGGCCTCAAGTCACAAGCTCTGCTCCATCTCCATGCGCTCTATTTACTTTTTTTGTACCATTAATGCTATCATTTTGTGAAGAGCCAGGTACAGAAGTTGAATCACCAATATCTACCTTAGTATCTTTCATTCCAACTCTTATCTTCTCGCCTCTTATTAAACTCTTAATTTCATCACCAGAAATCACTTCATATTCAAGTAATGCATTGGCAATAGCCTCAAGAGCCACAATATTTTCTGTTAAAATCCTCCTTGCCTCTTCATATCCATTTGATAGTATTTTTCTTGTTTCAGAATCAATACGCTTTGCAAGTTCATCAGATATAATATTAGATCCAAAATGCCCTTGAGAATCATCTATAAAGACAGGCCCAATATCATCGCTTAAACCCCACCTTGTTACCATAGCCCTTGCGGTTGATGTTGCTACTTTTAGATCGTTACTTGCGCCGGTAGTAATTTTATTTTTACCAAAAATAAGTTCTTCGGCAACCCTTCCACCCATTGCAACAGATATATGAGATCTAAGAGCTTCATCTGAGGCGAGTAACACATCCCTCTCAGGTAGCATGAGTGTGACACCCAATGCTCCCTTGCTAGTAGGAATGATAGTGGCTTTTTCAGGCTTATCTGCGGCGGCAGTAAGCATTGCAACAAGCGCGTGCCCGCCTTCATGGTAGGCTATAATTTTCTTTTCTTCGTCACTGATAGCTAAAGATCTCCTCTCGCTTCCTATAATTACCTTATCCTTTGCGAAAGCTAGATCACTCATCGTAACTAAATTTTGGTTATGTCTAGCTGCATTTAAAGCCGCCTCATTAATTAAATTTTTTAACTCTGCGCCAGAGAAACCTGGTGTACCTCTAGCTATATTATTTAGCTTCACATCTGGTGAGAATGGTATATCCCTTGAATGTACATATAATATCCTCTCTCTACCATTAACATCTGGTAACGGTATTATAACCTGCCTATCAAACCTACCAGGCCTTAGTAGTGCTTTATCTAACACCTCAGCCCTGTTTGTGGCGGCGAGTACTATTACATTGCTATTATCAGAAAAACCATCCATTTCTACCAAAAGCTGATTTAAAGTTTGCTCACGTTCATCATTCCCTAAATTAAAACCTGAGCCACCGGCCCTTTGCCTACCCACTGCATCAATCTCATCTATAAACAGTATGCATGGTGCATGTTTTTTTGCTTGAGTGAACATATCCCTCACTCTACTAGCCCCAACCCCAACAAACATCTCGACAAAATCAGATCCGGATATACTCAAAAACGGAACAGAAGCTTCTCCAGCTATTGCCTTTGCGAGCAAAGTTTTCCCATTACCAGGTGGGCCAACTAGCAAGCAACCTCTAGGTATTCTGCCACCTAATTTCATGAATTTTTCTGGGTTTTTCAGGTAATCTACTATCTCGCCTAATTCCGCCTTAGCTTCATCTATACCGGCTACATCTTTAAATGTGACTTTTTTATCATCTTTTGAAAGTAGTCTAGCCTTAGATTTGCCAAAATCCATTGCCCTACCACCACCAGATTGAACCCCTTTCATAAAATACACCCATACCCCTATCAGTAACAGCATAGGGAACCAAGAAAGGAGCATAGAAAGTAAGTATGAAAGAGAGCTTTCTGCAGGTACTATTTCTATTAAGGCGCCATGATTTCTTAGCTTATCGATAAGGTTTGGATATATAGTTGGAGAAAGTGTCGAGAATTTTCTACCATCAGAAAGTTCTCCTTCAACTATATCTCCCCTTAAGTTTGCAGATCTTATATTTCCAGAATCTACATAATCTAAAAATTCGGAAAATTTGATTCTTTTTGAAGAGCCCTCAGTGCCACCCATAATGTCATAAAATATGAACATGGCGCCCGCAATAACAAGCCATAGAAAAAGATTATTCTTCCCGCCTAGATTTTTCATTAAGTAATCAATAGCAATAATGAGGCGTATATATTACCATAATTATCACCTAAATCCACATAGTTGTTTAAGTTAATGCGTTGTAGGTGCTCTTGACTATATTGGTTATTGTTTTATATAAATTGGTATATCTTGTAAAAGAAGGAGATAGGTTCCTAATTAACGTATAAAGAGAGAAGTCTTAGATAAAAATTTCCCGAAGGTTGATAACCTAGCATAGCAAAATGGTGCTAGCAATGAGATATTTCAAGAACCAATATGAGGGGCTATCTAATATTTGTTATTAAAAATCATATTTCAATAAATTATTATTTATGTGCGGCGGCTATTAATATTTATGATTGCTGGCCTTTCATGGATGCGGTAATAATATTGTATACTGAATGATCTATATTTAAGGCATTGGTTTAAAATTGTATTATAAAAGGCCGCAAAACATACGCCTTTTCTTAAGATTGCTATAGAAATTAACGATACGTAATTTTAATACCTCTAATACCTCTAATACCTCTAATACCTCTAATACTTTAAGATGTTTGAATGATTCGCATATACCTCAAAATTTCTAAGTTCTATTTGATAAAGTCTCTAATTATATGGTTTTTGGGTATTAAATAATCCTCAGCACCTTATTATGTCATTAAAGTTCTTGCTATGTTCCGTATAAATTGAGAGCAGCATGTCTAATTTTGGCATATCATTCTCTTCTATGATTCTATCAGCCTCCATTGTGATATGCTCAATAAGGTGCAGGTGCTCATAAAGTTTAAATGCTTTAAATTCTATTTCTCCACTTTGCTCAAAGCCTATGAGCCTTCCGCTTCCCCTATTTTGCATATCTAGTTTAGCAAGCTCAAATCCATCTGTACTCTTTTCCAAAAACTTTAACCTTTCTACTGAAGAAATAGAACAAGAAGAGTCGTAAATAAGTATACAGGTTGATTGTAAATCACTCCTTCCTACCCGCCCACGTAATTGATGTAATTGTGCAAGGCCAAATCTTTCAGCATTTTCTATAACCATGACGGTTGCATTTTTTACATCTACGCCAATTTCTATCACTGTTGTTGAGACAAGTATGTTTATACTATCATCATTCATGAAGCTTTCCATCACAGCATCCTTATCCTTGCTATGCATTCTGCCGTGCAAAAAGTTAACATGGTGCTTAAATATATTTTTCAACTCATTGAACCTTAGCTCGGCACTACTTGCTTTAATAATCTCCGATTCTTCTATCAATGGGCATACCCAATATATCTTTTCTCCACGATCAATAACATTTTTTAAGTTTTTAATTATTGCATCGATTTTTTTTGAAGATACGGCAATGGTATTTATCTTTTTTCTTCCGCAAGGCAGAGTGATAATTTGCGATACATCTATATCTTTATGAAGTGTCATATTTAGTGTTCTTGGTATTGGTGTTGCTGAGACTAAAAGTACATCTTGGCTGGCAGATTGAGCTATTAAGCTAACCCTTTGATTGACTCCAAATCTGTGTTGCTCATCTATTATTACAAGGCCGAGGTTTTTAAATGAGGCGTTTAATAATGCATGAGTACCGATAATTATATTTGGCTCAACTGAAGCCACGGATTCAAGCGCCATATCTTTTTCTTTTTTTTTCATAGCACTTACTAATAATGTAACTTTGATACCAAGGCTGTTTAAATAATTTTGCGCATTATTAAAATGTTGCTTGGCCAATATTTCAGTGGGAACCATAATGGCAACTTGCATGCCGGCTTCTATACAGTTCAAGGCTGCTGCAAACATAATAATGGTTTTTCCAGAACCTACGTCGCCTTGTAAAAGTCTAAACATAAACTTTGCGCTACCTTGATCTGCCGATATTTCGCTCAGTGTTTTTTCTTGATCCGCCGTTAATTTAAAAGGTAAATTTTTTATAAATTTCTCTGTTATCTTTCCTGTAAAAGAAAGGGTATTTTTTTTAATGGTGGTGGATTTGGCGATCCTAGTTAAAAGTCTTTCGCATAAAACTTCTTCAAATGCGATTCTTTCTTTTGCCTTACTGATTAATTGGAAATCTATGCTATTTTGGGGGTTGTGAATAAGTTGCATGGATTTATGCCAGTGTAATTGATCTTGTAACCCTGGAAAATTTGGAAGTTGCATAACTAGTTTTCTCATTATATTTGATATTGCCCTTGAAGTAAGTTTAGGGTGCGATTTATAAATTGGCTCTATAATTGCAACATCCTTAAAGTTTTTAGATACAATATCTGGGTGATGGATTTGTAGGTCTCCATATTTATCAAGTATTACTCTTCCGCTAACAAAAACCTCGTTTCCTTGCTTAAAAAGCTCTTTTACATCTAGTGTTTTGGAATTAAAATATACCAGAGAGATATAAGCGCTTCCATCATAACATAGTATTTTAAGAGGTGATCTGCCTGTTTTTATTTCATGAATTGTCAGGTGAAATGTACATATAGCATTATTGGTTGCTTCATTAACCTTTAAGATTCTGGTTCTATCTATGAAGCGGATTGGCATATAGAAAAGTAAATCTCTTATATTCTTACATCCAATGCTATTTAAAAGCTTAGCTCTGAATGGTCCTACTCCTTTGACGTAGATGACGGGTGTATCTAGATATTTTTTTATGAAAAAGGACATTATGTCTACAAATTAAATGCCAATTGGTGTGAATTATAGATAAATGATGGGTTAAAGTACAACGTTCTGGTGGCTTGAGATAAATATTGTGCCTAAGATAATTGGTTTTGTTTTTGCAAATCTATGTGGTGGAAGTTTTTTTTAAAAAAGTATAAAAACAAATCATCAAAAAGAGCAATATCTGCGTTACCACCTAGGTTTTTGACTGATGTAATATAATCAGGGTTGAGCCCACATGGGTTTATTAGTTTAAAGGGTGTTAAATCATTTAGGATGTTAACGGCTATACCATGATATACCACTGTTTTTTTTACCTTTAGTCCTATTGATGCTATCTTATATGGGGATGGGTTTTTGGTCCATATTCCTATCTCATTCTTATTATAATATGATTCAATGCCAAGCCCTTCAAGGGCGGATATCACGCATTCTGATAACCTCTTCACAAATAATTTGATATCAGGGGGTGTTGATATGTTTTTTAGGTCAATAACAAAATAGATTATTCTTTGTCCCGGTCCATGATATGTAACTTTACCACCTCTTTCTGTATGTATGAAATTTAAATTCAGAGCTTTTAGTTGTTCGGTCTCAAGTTGCGTGGTAGATACCCCGCAGGTGTAGATGCTTTTATGTTCCAAAAGCCATATGAGTTGTTTTACATGACCATGCATCAACCCATCCACTCTTCTAAGCATGGCCTCATAGGAGGTTCCGTAAGAGAACGGTTTGCGTGAAACAACTACTTCAACGAACACTAACCTAAGAGGCTACTAAGAGATTATAAAGGCAGAAACTAAGAACCTTGCTTTGCTTTGAATCTAGGGTTTGTTTTGCATATAACAAGAGTCACACCCTTTCTTCTAATTAGCTTACAATCCTTATGCCTTTTTTTTCTTGATTTTAAAGAAGATACAACTTGCATCGCAAATAAAGCATAAAAAAGAGCGTGCTAGGCTAACCTATAAGCCGCTATTGGTCAAGATACTAATCTCTTTCCAGGCGTAAAAAGTTCAAATGTTATAAAAACAATTTTGGAGGTATAGGCAGAAGCCTTTATACCCTATAACATTTATCTATTATTGACTTAATAAATAAATTTGCGGCTCTTTTATAATGTTGAATTTTAACAGCAAGGTAACAACTTTATTAGCTTTGATTCTTTTTGCATATATGCTATACACGGAACATTATGGAAAATCTGATATCCCATCGGATACATATGAGTGGGGTGGTATGTCTAATAATAAGAAGCTTAATGCAAAGTATAAGGTGGAGTTTCCAAGGGATAAGGATCGTCTTGAATATAATCCACTTGAGAAGATTTTATTTTTCTTTTATGGAGATAAGATAAAATAAGTATATGTATAGATAAAATAAATTTATAAGAAGATGGCTAATATACACTCTTTCATAGAGTTTTTTGTGAAGAAAAGAACCGCGGTGTTCTTCTTATTAATTCTCTCTACAATTCAAGGTTTATTTTCATATATCAATATATCAAAAGAGAGCAATCCTGATGTTAAGATACCATTTATACATGTCATAGCAACTCATAGAGGTATTTCGCCAGATGATGCTAAGCGGATTATTCTAAAGCCAATGGAAAATTCCTTAAAATCTATCAACGGGCTAAAGAAGATGCAATCTTATGCCAAACAGGGGGCGGCAAGTATTATATTAGAATTTCATGCTGGGCTTAATGAGGATAAGGCATTGGAAGATGTTAGAAATAAGATTAGTGATATTAAGGGTAAGTTGCCAAAGGAAACTGATGAACCTTTGATAAGGCAGATAGATTTAAGTCTGCAGCCGGTACTTAGTGTTGTTTTAAGTGGTGATTTACCAGAGCGGACCTTGCTTGAGATTGCAAGAAAATTGAGGGATAAGGTGGAGTCTCTGAGCGGTGTTCTGAATGTAGCGATAATTGGGGAAAAGAAGGACTCGCTGGAAGTTATAATTGATCCTGAGGACTTAAAGAATTATGGTATATCAACACAGGATTTATCACGTATTATCTCTTATAATAATGTGTTAGTAGCCGCAGGAACCTTAAGAAATAACGGTGCTGAGTTCCAGATAAATATACCAAGTTTAATTAAGAATTTCTCAGAGCTTTCTGCTATTCCTATAAAAGCCAGTAAAAACGGTGTTATCACTCTTGGTGATGTAGCTAGTATCAGGAGATCTTATGAGGATGTGCAAAATATAGCTAGGGTCAACGGAAAATCTGCTGTAGTTCTTGATATTTCTAAAAGGGTAGGGGCTAATATTATAGAGACCGTTCAGGAGGTCAAAAGTGTAATACAAGAAGACGCTAACCTCTTACCGTCCAATCTTAATTTAATATTTTTTGGGGATGAATCTCAAAATATTAAAGATATGGTTTTAGAGCTAGAAAATGGCCTTATATTAGCTGGCCTGTTGGTTATGATAATCATCATGCTTACAATAGGTTCCAAACCAGCGCTCCTTGTTTCAATTTCAATACCTACATCATTTTTATGTGGAATATTAGTGATAAGTTCTATGGGGTATACGCTAAATATGGTGGTACTTTTTGGCCTTATATTAACAGTTGGAATGATAGTAGATGATGCAATAGTGGTTAGTGAATATGCTGACAGAAAGATGGTTGAAGGGGCAGCGCCAAGAGAGGCGTTTATAGAGGCTGCTGCTAGGATGTTTTGGCCAATAGTTAGCTCAACGGCAGTAAAACTAATAGTATTTTTACCACTTCTGTTCTGGCCTGGAATAGTTGGGCAATTTATGAAGTTTTTGCCAATAACCGTGATCATAATATTAACAAATTCATTGTTGTTTGCTTTACTTTTTCAGCCATCCATTGGTTCTATGATGAAGCCATATAAAATAAATGAGGGAAAGGCTGAGTTATTAAAGGCTTCAGATAATGTGGATATAACAAAGATGAGGGGGATGCTAAAAAGATATGTGAATGCATTGAGTGCAATCCTTGATCATCCGAAGAAGTTTTTATTTTGTTCACTTGCGGTATTAATTTTAATTCCTACTACTTTTTTTATGTTAGGAATGGGTTCGGAGTTCTTTCCGAATGTTGAGCCATCTTCTGCGATTATTACAATTGAAAGTAGTGGGAATTTATCTATTTATCAAAAAGATAAATTATTACAAGAGGTTGAGAAGAGGTTGTTTGATATAGAGGATGTGAAGGTTTTTTATACCAAAAGTGGTAAGTTTGGCTCTGAAAAAAGTGGCGCAAGTGATAATACAATTGCAATACTTAATATAGAGTTTAAAGATTGGAAAATTAGAAGAAAATCAGCTGAGATATTTGATGATATACGCGCTAGAATTTCCGATATGAAGGGAATAAAATATCAAATATTAAAGGAGCAGAAGGGGCCAGGGGGATCAAAACCAATAGAGATTAATCTTAGTTCTAGCGATTATGAATTTTTAAGTTCATATGCTAAAAAGCTTGAGGCTCAGCTTGATGGTATAGAGGGGCTTAGATATATAGAGAGTTCTTTGTCGTTACCATCCGTAGAGTGGAATATTATTTTTGATAGGCAAAAAGCGGCGATGTATCAAGTTGATATAAATTCTCTTGGTAATACTGTTCAGCTTGTTACAAATGGCTTAAAGATATCTTCTTATATGCCATACGATATGGATGATGAGGTTGCTGTATATCTTAGAGTGCCACAAGAAAAGAGAACCTTATCTACATTGGAAAATTTATTTATAGTAAAATATGATGGGACGAGCGTGCCTTTAACATCTGTGGCAAGGATAGAGCCAAAACCTGAAGTTAAGAATATATATAGTGTTGATAAAAAGATAACGATTTCTATAAAATCTGATGTTATGCCAGGTATTGTAGCAGATAAAAAGCTACAAGAGATAAAAGGTCTTATAAATTCTGGCTTACCAAAAAATATAAGCGTTAGTTATGAAGGGGATGATAAAGATCAGAAGGAATCAGGTGTCTTTTTAATGAAGGCATTCTTAGTGGCGATAATCATGATGTTTGTGGTTATGTTATTACAATTTAATAGCGTTTATCATTCGCTTGTAATAATGAGCGCTGTCTTTTTATCTACAATTGGTGTGTTGCTGGGCCTGATAATATCATTGCAGCCGTTTGGGGTTGTTATGTGTGGAATAGGAATAATAGCTTTGGCGGGTATAGTATTAAATAATAACATAATATTTGTTGATACATATCAGCATCTTAGAAGAGAGGGTGTGGATGTTAAGGATGCACTTTTAATGACTGGTGCGCAAAGAGTACGGCCAATTTTGCTAACTGCTTCAACGGCAATACTTGGTCTTTTACCAATGGTCATTGGGCTTAGTATAGATTTCTTTAATTTTGAGATATTATATGATGCTCCTTCAAGTCAATGGTGGAGGCAGCTTTCTGCTTCTATATCAGGTGGGCTTGCATTTGCAACATTACTCACGCTACTTTTTACTCCGTGCTTGTTGCTATTAGGGAGTCGGTTTGAAAATGTTAGACTTGCTAAATGATATCAAAAGCATAATAATTTAAAAAGAAAAGTTATATTTATATATATGACTTTTCTTAAATTTAGACAAAACAAGCTGAATTTTATTTTTAAAATAGGTATATAGCTAAAGAGTCATAAAATAATACTTTCCTTATAAATACTTTAATTATAGTTATTTAAGTTGAATTAGCATAAGCTGTAATGCAAGAAGTATTATTAAGTATACCACCTCAAATAAAACCGCTATATCATTGAGTTAGGCTCAATAAGATTACTTTTTATGTAATCATTTTATACTGCTTCAGCTATACTTGAGTTGAATTAGCATAACAAAACTAATAAGCTGCAATATGTGCGGTATCATCTATCACCTCAAATAAAACAGCTATATAGTATATCTTTACTTGCCACACGCAATTACTATGCTGTTTTATATATCTTTTTATACTATAAGATATAACTAGGCCGGCGTTGTATATTATGAAAATTGTAACATGCTGATTTAGATAGATTAAATCCAAACCAATCTTAATGCCAGCATAAGCTAGCCAAGAATCCATATACAACGCTCATATGGTTATATATTTTTTATTTATATATTTTCCGATTTTACTAACTCCATGAGAGTTATACCTATTTTATCATCTACTAGAACTATCTCGCCCCTTGCAATTAATCTATCGCTTACATAAAGATCAACCGGTTCACCAACCTTCTTATCAAGCTCAACAAGAGAGCCCTTTGTAAGTTTTAATACTTGGTTAAGTCTCATTTCAGTCTTGCCAAGTACAACAGAAACTTTAAGAGGTACATCATAAACCGCATGAAGGTCCAGCTCCTTTGATTCAGTCTTATTACTTGACGCGTTTTTAGCAAAATCCTGCATAATATAAATTCTATTTTTAACAGATTAAGAAGTATGTAAAAAAGATTTCATTTCTGCAACAAAAGATTTAACATTGTAGGTGGCATAATGAAATTAATCTTCATTTAAAGGGGATGATTATGTGATGTATCAAATAATATACAATACAATGTAGATTTCAAAATAAGCTTAAAGCAGTAAAGCTATGTTCCGAGGTTGAGATGAAAGATAGTGGCATAATATGTTATTTGAGTTATTGCATATAGAGATAACATTGGTTGTATTTTAATATCACGGCAGATGAAATGTTAAATAGTCTACCTTTAATAAGCAGAGCCTATATTAGAGCAACATATCATAAATAATTTCATCATTTAATACTTGTGTTATTTGAGTATAGATGTTACCTATCTTGCGATCTTTGGAAGGATGGCCGAGTGGTCGAAGGCGCACGCCTGGAAAGTGTGTTTACCCTTTAAAAGGTAACAAGGGTTCGAATCCCTTTCCTTCCGCCATTGGATAAGATGTATCTTGATAAATTTTAGTAGCGGATCCCTGTTTGTAGCCAGGCTTATCTTGCCTTATATTGTATGGTGTGAGATAAATTCGCTATATTTTATATGTACTTTACTGAGTGCTTAGCTTTTTTTATTGGATTACCTTAATAGTATTATCGAATTTGGTGTTCTTGCCATTTTCTAGGATATTCCTCCTTCTTTTTACAATAAGGGTTTCGTTCTCGCGATACAGCATCGGTAGTCAATTGCTTAATCTGAGTTTAATGTCTCTATTATATAGTTTTATAAGTGGTTCAGAGGTGCTTTGTGATTATACTTCAAGCTTACTTTTGTATGTAGCTTTAATGCTGAAGGAGAATTTCTTAAAAAACAATAAGTTACTTAAACGAATAGTTTCAATTGATAAATTAAATCCGTTATTTTTATTTATACTCTTATTGATTATATATTATACAAGGATTTTGCTTACCTATGGATTTTACGGGGATTTTTACATGATAATGAAACTTTGTTGTATTTTTGGTGTTACAGTCACTTTATTTTATCTAGTGATTAATAAAGGTTTTTATGAGAAGCAAGAGAGATAGAGCGAAGGATTTTACAAGAAGATCGTTTATATCAATTGCGCTCAAGACAACATTGTTTGGTGTTTTAGCATCCAGATTTGGGTTTTTACAAATTTTAGATTCGGAAAAATATTCCCTTCTTGCGCAAAATAATAGTGTAAGGCTGGTTGTTATACCGCCATTTAGAGCAAACATATTAGATAATACTGGCAAAATACTGGCAAAAGATGATGAATTTTATGCTATTGCAATAAAGAGTGATTCTAATACTAAAGATTTAAGTGCAATGCTTGCGAAAATCTATGATGAAAAAATTACTCTTGAAAAGCGCTATAATGTTTTTCTTGATGATGGAAGGCTTAATAATAGCTCATATTATATATTGCTTAAACCTCTAACGATAGAAGAAATAGCCGCAATAGAAGTGAGTTTTGATAGCGATATTCAAATAGTAAGAATAAGATCTAGGAGATATTACTATCCAAGTAGCACGGCGCATTTAACTGGATATATTTCTAAAATAAATGATAAATTAGTTGCGGGAAAATCTGGTGTTGAATTTTTATTTAATAATGAATTAGTAGGTGAGGCTGGTCTTAATAAATATGAAGTTAATGCGAAGGGCAAAATAATAAGAGAGCTTGAGCAAAGTAGCCCTACGTATGGTAATGATATAATACTTTCCATAGATGCTAATCTTCAAGAAATTATGCATTATCATTTGCATGACAAATCATCTGCATGTGTTGTTTTAGATGCTTCGAATGCAAAGGTACTCGCTCTTTATTCATCACCATCTTTTGATCAGAATATATTCACAACCGGTATTAGTAGATATGAATGGGATAGTCTAAATTCTAATTATGCTTTTTTGAATAGAGTTATATCGTCTAATTACCCACCAGCCTCTATATTTAAAATAGTTACAGCGCTTGCAATATTGCAAAGTGGCATCTCGCAATCTAAAAAAGTTTTTTGTTCAGGCGTACATACGGTTGGTAATAGAGTCATAAAGTGCTGGAAAAAGTCTGGTCATGGGTTTGTAGATTTAAAGACGGCTATCGCGACTTCGTGTAATGTATATTTTTATATAAATGGAATTGAAGCAGGTATAGATAGGATATCTTTTTGTGCGCAAGAGTTAGGATTTGGTGCAATAACAGAAGTAGAGCTGCCTGGTGAAGTGAGCGGTCTAGTGCCTACTAAGAGTTGGAAGTTTAAGAAATTACATGAGAAGTGGATGATTGGAGATACGGTAAATGTAGCAATCGGGCAGGGATATTTACTTGCAACCCCAATACAAATGGCAACGGCTTTATTAAGGTTGTTCTCATGCGAAAAAATATCTCCTTCTATTCTCAAGGATTCTAGTGTGAAGCGTGATGAGCTTAAAATCAAAAAAGAGCATATTAACATAGTAAAAGATGCATTAAAAATGGCCTTTATATTAAAGGGTGGCGTATGTAGTAAGCATAGAGAAACATTTGGTCCTGTTTCCGGCATTATGGGAAAAACGGGTACAGCGCAAACTGCGACCCTTATAGCAAAAAAGAATGATAATAGTCTTTTTGGTGGTGTATGTACTTATAATCACAAATCATACTGTATTTTAACAATGATAGAAGGGGGTGGATGGGGTTCTGGTGCCGCGCTTCCAATATCGGGAAATATAATAAATTCATACTTATTTTCCTAAGCTACTTATCACCATATATACGTATGGAATTGTATATTTTGTCCTTTAGCCTTTTATATATTCTGAGATGGAGCTAATTAATAATTGTGATGTGCTTTATCTATAAAGGCCACACTATAGTTTATTTACTGCAACTGTATTTTATCTCATTTTAGCAGTTTCCCAAAGACAGCCACTTAATTAGTTTTGGTGTATTTTTTCACATATAAGATCAATTATATTACAGTATAATTATATTATATTGCAATACTATGCCCCCAGTGCTATACTGGTGCGACGTGATGCCTGGGTAGCATTTGTTTTTTATGGTGGAAAATGTCGCGTGATATTCTTAGAGAGATTATTGATTGTGTGGTAGCTGAGATTAACGATGAAGAATGCAAGCATTGTTCTGTTGGTAATACTGATAACGGCTCTCAGAATGATGTGAGGACTGATAACGGCTCTCAGAATGTTGATACTAGTGTCAATCCTCAACCTAGTAATGATGGCCCCAATGATGCTCATATTTGTGAGGCTAAGTCAGAACTTTGTTATATTGCAAAGTTTATCAAGCTATACAAATCTGCGTATGAAGTAAATCATAATTGTACTGCAAATTTGTATAAAGAATTTTATTTCTCCAGAATGGACTTTGTTAAGAGCATGGATAAAGAGCTGTTACCTGATTATGTTCGTAAGAATTTTGTACAATATAGTTCGTTAGATGCAGCATTCCCAAAGTATGCTAGCGATGAATGTATTAAAGAAATTCAAGAATCGCTGAATATGCAAACTGCCAGTATTAAGCAGGATCTAATTATATACAATATAGAATCCATTTGTGATCATTATGGTGCGGTTGCATTATGTAATAATGAATTAGAGTTGTTATGTGTTAAGGAGGATAAGTTTGATAATTGGATAAAATCATCTTTTGAGAATTACTGTGAAGTTTGACTATGGATTATAGGCAATTTGGTGATTTTTGTCTACATTGCCGTTTTAGTCTTGTTGTGAGTGTTGTGATTATTTTTTTATAAGTTAAATTTTTATGAGTGCAGAAAATCAAAAAGCTAATGCTGAGGTATATACCAAGCTACTAAAGGATTTTACCTCAGCGTCCTATGCGAAAAAAGATAGTAGTAATGTGGATGCGGCAAGGTTATATCAGATTAAGTTTAAGGAGATATCTGATACAATTGCTGATAAAAAGAATGGGCTTTCATGGAGTGAGTTTTTATCCTTCCAGGGAGAGTATGGTAGAACGGCGCTGCATGTTGCTTTTGATAATTGTAATTGTGAATTTATCAAAGAGGCGGTGCAACATGTTAAGATAGGAGATCTTGAGAAGGTATTTTCTATTAAAACTGTATCTGGTTTGACTCCGCTTTCAAAGGTGCTGAACGCTGGTACTGGTAAGGAGCAGCTTGAGGCTCTTACTAAAATTCTAGGTTCTTTTGAAGGTATTGATGGAGCGAAGCTTGCTTTGCTAAAGAGTGTTGATTCTTATGGTTTTAGTCTTCTGCATCATCTAGCCTTCTTGGATACCTATACGGATATACATGGAATGCTTGCTGAGATAAAAAAAGCTGTTGGTGATGATGGATTTAAAAAGATATTGTTTTTAAATTCTAATGAGAGTGGAATAACGGCGCTTCATGTGGCTGTGCTTGAGAATAAAACTGGATTGCTAGATGAGATTTTTTCAACGAACTCTTCTATGGACTTAAAAAATTCTGCTTTAGCAAGTCAAACAAAGGATGGGTTAACAATTCTGGATTTAGCTGTTAAATCCGAGGAATCAAAAGTTGTGTTATCAATACTGAAAGGTTTGGATAGTAATACCGATCTTGAGAATATATTTAAAAAAGAATCTTTAAATGAATCTTTTATTAAAAGGCTGTTTTTTCATAAGGATTTTCAAGACATATTTAATCAGCTTGATAACAAGGTCAATGTACAAAATAGCATTGTAAAATTAATTGCTAGTGATGTGCTTTCTGCAAAATTTTTGCAGTCTTTACAACAAACGGAGAGTGCTAAATTTGAAAACTTAAAGACTAAAGTAGGCTCATTTTACAAATCAATAGATAAAAATGATGGTTTAAAAAAGGCTTTTTTTGACAATATAAAAATAATTTATACAGATGGGCCTGGGTTGTTCAGTGCTCTTAAGATTAAATGTAATGTATTTGGTAACGAACTTATTGAAGAGGTTGTATTTAAGCGTTTTGACCCATATATAAATGGGGGCACTGTAAGGGGTAAGCTCATAGAGGGAATGAAAAAGAATGTATCAGAGATTGATAGCTATGTTACTAGTAAGAATATCAATGAATTCATTCTAGAGCAGTTTGTTAAACCTCTTCATCAGCTCATTGCAGTATACTCTGGAATTGGCTTTGCTGATAAGGACTCTTTTGAGCTCTTTGAAAAGAAGCATAATAGCTTCAAGGATGCTCTAATAAATGTTATTGCAGATGTATCAACAAAACTAGATCAATACTTTAAAAACAAAATTGATAAATTAGCTGTTGATGATTTTGCCAAGTTTAAAGGTGAGCTTATTATGTATGTGGCTGATATTAATAAATGTATAAAGCACTTTAAAATTCTAGAGAAATTTGATCGAGATGAGATCAATGATAAATTGAAGAAGGAGTATGGATTCCTCAATTTAGAATTAGATCGCTACTTTAATGGGTATAATAAGGGAGTTGACGATGTGACTAAGGGGATACTTGGTTCAACCAAGGAAAATATAGCAAAAATCATGAAACATGTAGTGGATAAAGTAGTGAGTTATGGCGATAATATCAGTATTAAAATTAGCGCATTAGCTACTGATGATAAGCTTCATGATAATCTTGCTGCTTATATGGGGGGCATTTTAGAGCTGACAAAGTTAGAGAGCGGTATTTTTAATGATATTAAAGAGCATTATAAAGTGGAGGGTTTTATATCATCTGTGGATAAGGCTCATACTGATGTTCGTAAGTTGGTTGTTGGTGCAATAAAGGAAAAGAGTTATGAACATTTTAATTCTTTCATTAAGGAAAATATTATCGATTCCACAAATTCCGAAAGTGTTCTTAAAGTACAGGATGCAGATGCATTAAACAAGAAGCATAAAGAATATACAGATCTTCTTGCTAAATATGATGGTATTATAGCTGATGTAGATAGTAATACTACGAAAATTGGTAACGCCAAGAGCTTTAAAGAAGAATTGGTTGTTGGTGATAGGATAAAATTGGCTATTAATGATGCGGCTACAAAGATTGTATCTACGTACTGTCCTGAGAATTATGGTAATTATAAGGAGCGCTTGAGTAGTAATGGTATAAAGCAAACGACTGATGATACAAAGAAAACGGATCAATTTAAGGAAAATCTTGGAAAGGCTATAAAATGTAAAAGTGAAATAGAGAAGCTTAGAGAGGATAAAGTATTCCTCGGTACGAGTTACGCGCATGAACAAATGGTGAAGGCTGAGAAGATTATTCAGTTTAATGCCTCTACTGGTGAAAATGATGTTTGTACTTCTTTGAAACTTTTAAATGAATTTCAAAAAGCGAGTCAGATTGCGTTATATGCTGATAGTTATGGTAAGGCTGGGAAGGATTTGAGCGCTCAAATGCTAGAGAAGCTGAAGGCTATTTCATTTTTAATATGTTACAAACCTAATGCGGCTCAGGAAGATGTTATGGGTTTTGGTGATGTAAAATTCAATGTTACAAACGCCCCATATTCTGCCGATTTGATTGGGTCGTTATTTAATAGCAATTGTGGAGCAGAGGGTTTTCTGGCCAAATTCTGGAATAATAGTACGGTAGATAGTATAAAAGGTCGCCCGTTACAGCTGCTCTCTTATATAACTTCATTGAATAATACTGTGTTTAGCGATGAGCCTGGGAAGAGTATGTTGAAACAAGAGTTGGTGAAATATAAAGAATCTTTGATTGATAAGTCTTGCGAGCTTCTTGGTCTTTCTAAAGATTCAAAAGATGTAGGGTGTAATCAATATAGCGTTTCAGTATTTATGCAAAAAGCTCTTATAGATATGGGGCCTGTATGCCCTGATTCTAAGGCTCTATTTATTGAAAATGGTAAGGTGAATTTCAATTGGTTATTCCATGTACTTGTACATACTGAGAATGGGCCTGTAACAAATATTTCAATGTTTGATTTGAAATTTGATGATTTTGCGATGAGTTTGAAGAGGGTTGTAGATAAGTTTGTAAAAGAAAATTTAGATTCTGGTATTAATCCTTTTACAGGGGCAAAAATCTTAGAAAATGATACTAACAGCTCTACGACAACCTTCAATTATGAGTTCTTAATGAAGGGGTTATGGCTTCATTATGCTGATAAATTGAAATGCGGTATTATTACAAGCGATAATCTAAAAAACGATACTAGTAATGAAGGTGTGTATCAGAATTTATGTAAAACTGTTTCTGTTATAGTTTCCAGTGTTCGTGAGGGTTACAGCAGCGTCAGTAGGTTTGGAAAATTGAATATGTATAATGCTCCCAAGGTTCCTTATATAAGTGGTTATACAGATTTTACATGTAATAATACTCCTGATTCTTTGAAACTTAAAGATCTTTACTATTTCTTCAAGGGTGAATTTGCTGAGTCTTCTTCAGGTATTGGGCTCAAGACTTTGTGGTTTGATGATCTTGAGAATATTGTGAAAAAGATCAATGATAAGCATGTTTTTGTTAAAAGTGTCGGTACTGAAAGGGGTGCTGATAAAGTGGTAGTAGAGGGTTCAGGTAATTATGTGCAGCTTGAAGTGTACCACATTAAGAGCGATATAGTTGTAAATAGTAGTAAGGTTTTAGGAAATGGGGAAGATAGTCTTGATTCTCATTTGGAAGATACTAATGATACTAATGTAGGTGTACTTAAGAGTTGGCTATGTCATAGTGTCATAGATAATTCTTTCGAGGGTTGTTTGGGTTTGTTATGATTCGAGTTTGCTAAAATGAGCTTATCCTTTTCCTGCTCATTTTTATATATCGGGTGATATTTTGGTAATTCGCTCCTCGTGCTTTTTGCACCTGGGGCGAGTTTTCTATACAGAGCTATATGCATAGGTGGTTATCTTACGCATCAAGGCTAACAAATAACGGTAGTGTATGGATAGCTATTAATTTAAGTTTGATGAAAGAAAGACATCGCTACAAATATAGATTTCAATGCTAAATTGCCGAAGATTTAGCAAATGTCAGGAAATGCTGCGTTCAATCATTCTGATATATTTTAATAAGGGTCCAAGTGTATATCTATAGCGAACACTACCCAAATAACCATCTACAATATAACAAGTTTTATGGCGCTATCTTAATTTATTGTATAGCTAAAGCGTTATAAAATTGCATAATGTTTAGAACCAGTAAACTTTTTGACAAATTTTCATCATAATTTTTGCCAATTCTATAAAATCCTTAGCCGAAGAAGTGGTGATTTCGTAATCTTTAGATAATCTTCTAAAGTTATCAAACCAATGAGCTCCTCCACTGCTGAACCTTAAAGCCCCATTATCTGATTTAATTATAGTAAGCAAATATCCTCTAATTTGCGTATTGAAGAATTTAACTAAAGCATCGCAAGATGACTAATATGAGCTCTAATCCACCTCTTAGCCAAGAATTTCTCTATTGGCTTCAAATCATGTGAATAAGGAGGTAAAAAACCAACAGATTCAATAAGATCTTTTCCGAGATTTATGGAAGGAAGCATTATCCATAATAACTACCTGACCAGATTTAAGCTCATTAATTAAGAA
>NZ_JARGYT010000012.1:0-22700 GCF_034470605.1 Candidatus Cyrtobacter comes | reverse complement strand
GGAAACAACCTTTTATCCATCTAAATACCATATTTATCGCCTCCAATATAATATTGCATCTTTTCCATTATTTGGCAAAACCTTTGTTAACAGTGCCTAGTATCAGAAGATATGTTTGCAGTTCGTTGTGAGGAGAAAACATTATGCTATTCATCTAGAGCCAAATCTAGGTATAAACAAAAGGTATGGAATTCTCACCTTGGTGCGGATAATACAAAAACACTTCCAGATAAAGGGATTTGTAATAGGAATTGCTGTGTTATTGGTAATAAAAATACTAGAATAATATTAACTACTAAAAAGTGTGATTTTGCATTGCTTTGCAAAATACCAAGTGCATTGTTTATTAATATTGGAAAAGGTGGATTTTGCTGTAAGAATTCTCTAAAGAATATAGGGGTTGATGAAATATCAAAATATGGCACCATATCTATATGGTTAGGTGAGCGTGGTATAAAAGTTAAATATGCAACATCTACATTAAGATAATATGTATATAAAGAATATAGCCTTTTTTTTAATAGTAATAGTTTTGGCATTTTTCTTATATCAGAGTGCCGCAGCTGCTTTGCCATTTTTTATTGGTTTTATTGTTGCATATGCACTTAAACCTAGCTCTGATATTTTATGCAAAAAACTAAATGTAAATAGAGCAATATCTAGCCTGATTATTACCATTGCCTTTTTTGGCTCTTTAATTGTACTTTCAATCTTGATATGGCCAGTTGTAGTATTTCAAATTAGGTCATTAGCCAATAAATTGGTATTTTATGAGAAGCACTACCGTACTCTTATAGAAGATACTTTTTCATGGATATATGAATCTTTTCCATCAATTTCAACACAAATACAAGCACTTGCAGCTACTATATCTGAGAAGATATTTTTCTTTTTGAATAATATCATATTCAGTATGCTTCAATCTGGAATGATGATTATTAATCTAGCTTTTATATTAATAATAGCGCCAATAGTCTGCTTTTATTTACTTAGAGATTGGGATGAATTTGCGAAATTCATAAAGGGGTTAGTGCCAAGAAGATGGATAACTCCTTTTAGGAGAATATTAAATGAAATTAGGGGGGTCCTTAATGGCTTTTTTATTGGTCAATCTATCGTAGCCTTAATAGTTGGAATATACCACTATTTGCTTTTTCTTTCATTAAATATGGAATATGCCCTTGGTTTAGGTGTTATATCTGGAACAATGGTTTTTATACCCTATATTGGCACCCTTATAACAACATCGCTTAGTTGTTGTGCCTATATAATACAAATTGATATTGATTCAAAAATATACTTTTTAATATTTGGTCTTACGCTAAGTAATATATTAGAAAATTTAGTTATAACCCCCAAAATAGTTGGCAGCAAAGTCGGCGTACATCCACTTATAGTATTATTTGTGTTACTTGTTTCTGGTAGATTTTTTGGGTTATTTGGTATGTTATTTGCAATTCCAGCAGCAGGTTCTATCTCTGTAGTATTGAAATTTGCTATTTTGCGTTATAAAAGGAGCCTGTTTTATAAAAATAATAATAGTGATGAGTGATATAGTAGTGGATGGGGTCTCTGGCTCACTTCTTAGGCAGTATATAGAAAAAATAGAGCGCTTAGAGCTGGAGAAATCTGAAATTTCGCAACATATAAGAGATGCTTATGCGGCTGCAAAATCTGAAGGATTTGATATAAAAATTATGAGGCAAATAATAAAGATTAGGGCGTCAGATAAGCATGATATACAAGAACAAGAAACATTACTTGAGGTATACAAAAGGGCACTGGGCATGGAAAATGATCTAGATGCATAAATAATTCACAGACAAAAATAAAGACCTAAGAAATGGGTTGTGTTGATTTTGAAACAGGCAAATTTTACTGACCTGGTTATGAATCATACAACCCAATTTTATTAATAAAATCCTTAATATTCAGCTAGATTTAACAGAGCAGTTATAGCCCTTATTCATATTTTATTTATATTTTTAGATTATTTTGCGGGGCATATTGATATTATAATTCATTAGTGCAATATTCGCGCTACCTTTCTAGAGTGGTGACTGTAAAATTTTGAAATTGAGAAGTGGATAAAATTAGGTGCTGCTTTAGATTTTCATTTGAACCCCCTAAGTTGAGTGCTTGGATCTTAACTTTTGGTTCGTGATAAAGGTTATAAAAAATGTAATTTTTATATTAAGAATAATGCCAGAAGTAATCAAAACAAATGAATCTCTCAAAGGAGAGATGATCTTTGATTTCACAAAGGATACTATTTTAGAATCCACAGAGTCATATCTCAAAAAAGTTTTTGAATATGCAGGGTACCCAAATGTTGGTGCCATACATGGAATTAAAATTCAATCTATTGGTATTTCTATAGATTATGGTATGTATCTTAAAGAAGAAAGGGAGAAATATGGGGATGCCGGTATTAAGGATCATTGGATCGTGATAAGCCAAGTGGTTGTGGGCCAAATTTTATCACATATTGGAGGCCTGGCTGCGGGGGCAGCCACTTTGTCAATTGGTGGTGGTATACCGGGTGCAATAGTAGGCGCAATTTCAGTTTCTTTCACTTATGAAAATATAAATATTGGAGACAAGTCATTGAAAGAACATGTTAGGTCTATGATGGCTGATATACTGAAAAAAGATGGTCTGAAAAAAAGTGATGTAGAAACAGATGATCTGAAAAAAGCTGATCCGAAAAACGATGAACACACAACAAAAAATACAGACCAAACCAACAAAGGCAGTCAATTTAGTGACGTACGAACTGCAAACTCAAGGGAAAAGATTTTAGATAGCGTTAAAGAAACTAAGTCACAGCTGAATGAGAATTTTTTTATGCCAATCTTATTAGGTAATAATAATAAAGATTCTTGGGTTAAGGATTTTTGGTATAACAAAGAGCGTGTAACCCAATTCAATGAAATAATAATTGATATGAGCCCGCATGCGATCCGTAATACCTTTCAAAAATTAGATTTAAAGCACTCCTTCACGGGTTATATTAATCATTTTTCATATCAACCTGAAATTCATAGGCCTCTTTTTAAAACATTAGATAATAAAGGGGTTTTTCTTGATGGTCACACTATAATTAACCCTAGTTCCGGGATTCGATATACACTGCAGTCTGGTGAAACATTAATGGATATTGCCACTAAATATAATATACCAATTAATGAGCTCACCACTATGAAGAGCAACGAACATTTAGCACAGGGCATTTATGTAGATGGGCACTTTATCCCGCTCCGACTTGGTACAATAGTTAATATTCCAGTTGGAGCATATAGCAGTGCCTCAACTAACGAATCTACAGCCCAGAAAGAATTTACAGCTCACCAAGGATCACAAAAAAGCCAAGAAGAATCGCAAAAAAAACAAGAAGAATATAAAGATAACACAAATAAACAATATAAGCCTGATCAGAATGAATATGTTAGATATGGTGATCATGGCGAGGCTCAATATTACCCACAGGGTAGAGCAGAAGATGGGGGCCCAGGCCTTTTTCTTACTATTGTTGGAGGCGCTTTACGGATCGGTGTCTTTTTTGTCTTCCATTTTCCTATAGTAATAGATTTAAAAGGTAATGGTCTTAAGCTTATTGGCCCTGGAAATGCATTTTTTGATCTTACAGGTGATGGTATTTTAGATAATACTGGCTGGATAGGCCGTGGTATGGGCTTATTGTGCTTTGATTATAATCAAGATGGGAAAATTAATGAAAGTAAAGAGATAGTATTCACGCAGTGGCTAGAAAGTGCTCAAACAGATTTTGAAGGCTTGAAGTATTTTGATACTAATAATGATGGGTTCATAGATAAAAATGATCACGAATTTGAGAAATTTATTATCTGGGAAGATAAGAATATGGATGGTATCTCAGAAAAAAATGAGCTCATCTCTTTAAAAGATGCTGGTATAAAATCTATTGATCTTGATAGTAGAATTAAACTACAGGAACAGTACGAAGGAAATCAAGTAGTGGGGGCCGCTCATATACACTACTTCAACGGCTCTTCACTATTAAATGCTTATGATGTAGGTTTTCAAATTATAACACATGAAACCTAAAAAATCACTAATTGCTTGGATAGCTAAAGCATATAAGCCTCTTTTTGATGGGACTTTTTTTGAGCAGAGCGTTTATAAAGATTATTTATACCCAAAGCTTATAGTTACCAAACTGCTTCTAAAGGTAGCATTAATCCTTTATATATATATATCTATTGATGAAATGGTGACTTCAACTCAGCGTTGGAAAGAGTTTCGTTCTCCATACTCAGTTATGCTAAGGTATTATAGGGTAATGCATTGTACTGAATTCCAAGGCCTGTTACTGGATATTGGCCTTACAGAGGATAATTTTTTATTTCAATACCTTGGGAATGTTGCTCAAAAAGACCTGCAACATATAAAAGAAGTAGTACCAAAAGATGATTGTTTAGTAGATATGGTGGAATGGGATGTTAAGTTTCGCCCTTATTTTAGGCATGGTATTTATGATCAGTATCATAAATATGATGAGCTCAAGGCATGGCTAAAATCCATTAAGTATCACAAAAGCCATAGTAATATGATTGAAACTAGGTTCAAATTCCTTCAAGCGGCACATTGTTTTAGAATTTTAATGAAAAATGCCAATCAGGAAGCATCGGGCATTCCAAGATACGCAGATAAGTTACAAAAGATAATAAAAGTTCTCTTAGAATATGAAAAGGAAATAGATGAGTTTTTCAGCTTGATAGAAGATGAAAATAACTTCATCGCAAAATCTATATTGCAAAGAGAAAAGTACGTTGCAACAACTTTAAAAATAACATTATTGGATGTTGATCTCGCATTCCGCTATGATAAAGAGCTATGCTTGAGCCCATTTTATAAGGAGCTTATGGCGAGGTTTGTTGTATGGGAGTTTTACTTATCTCAAGCAACAAATCTCTCCCAGACTGAAAGCTATGAGATGAGTACTAGCTTTGATTATTATCAAAAATGCAAAAAAAATCTGGATAATGTACGAGCAGCGTGCCAAAACCAATCCTTAAATTGAAGAATTGCTTAGTTGCCCATAACAATATCAGTTCTTAAGGATGTAAATTCTCTATTTATTTGAGCTTATATCAAAAATTGTATGCAATTCTATATAATTACATTCGCAATCTAATACCTCTCTCTATTTTTTATAGATTCCGCATCTATTATAGCTATTTTATTTGAGGTGATAGATAATATATTACAGCTTAATTCAGCTTAATTCAACTTAAATCACTATACTTATGCCAAGCATGTTATCTATCACCCTTAAAATCTAATTTTTGGCGATATTATTCATCTATTCATAGAAATATCTATGAATATCCGTGTTATATACCCTAGGTTCAGTTGATGCGTTCAACGTTATTCATTATAATCTCGCATAATGATTGTATTTATGAATTTTAAATGCAAAATAATACACCTAATAGTATTTCTGAGGACTCTCACGCTCCAATAAGCTGGTGGAGTTTTGCGGGGTTTTTCTCTAATATTTGGGGCTGGCTCTGTGGTATCGGGGCTTTTTTTCGTCATCCAATATATAATTTTATACATCGTGACCTTATATCCGAAGCGCATAAAGCTGCTCAAGATATTGAATCAAAAAATAATATGTTGGCTGATGATGATGATTCTACAAGTAGTGGCAGTTACAAAAGCGCACAAGTAGTGGAGCCGAAACCTGAAAATGAAGACGGCATAACCTCACAAGGAGCGGAACCACAAGCTGAAAGGGAGGATGACGAAATAAGCTTACAAGAAGGGGAGCCGCAATCTGAAAATGAAGACGGCATAACCTCACAAGGAGCGGAGCCACAAGCTGCGGATGAGTTTAAAAATGAAGATGACAAAAGCGCACAAGTAGTGGAGCCGAAACCTGAAAATGAAGACGGCATAACCTCACAAGGAGCGGAACCACAAGCTGAAAGGGAGGATGACGAAATAAGCTTACAAGAAGGGGAGCCGCAATCTGAAAATGAAGACGGCATAACCTCACAAGGAGCGGAGCCACAAGCTGCGGATGAGTTTAAAAATGAAGATGACAAAAGCGCACAAGTAGTGGAGCCGAAACCTGAAAATGAAGACGGCATAACCTCACAAGGAGCGGAACCACAAGCTGAAAGGGAGGATGACGAAATAAGCTTACAAGAAGGGGAGCCGCAATCTGAAAATAAAGGGGGGTCACAATCTGAAGATGATGAAAGCTTACAAGGAGCGGAGCCACAATCTGCGGATGAATCTGAAGGTAGTGAAAGTTACCAAAGCGCACAAGAAGGGGAGCCACAATCTGCGGATGAATCTGAAGGTAGTGAAAGTTACCAAAGCGCACAAGAAGGGGAGCCGCAACCTTTAAATCTTGTGATTACACAAGATTTAAAATCTGTAAAAAATAAGATACTAATACAAAATCTAAATGACTTTTTAAAAAGTCACTTACCAGAAGTTACAACTGGTTATAATTTATTGAAAGAAATATTTAGTGGTGAGTTTCGTGCAGATCAGAAGCTTAATTTACATGGGTTAGCTTGTATTTCTTGGGCTTTTTATGCAGATGCTTACTTTCAAGAGTTCAATAGAGAGGCCTTAAAAAATATATTTTCTAGAGGCTCTTTTTCAATTGATGATAAAGATGGGCATTTGTTCAAAGCACTTCAAGGTATCGAATGTGTTTATGATAGGGCATCAAGCCATTATGATAAGATTGGGCAGCATGGTATTGATGTAAAAATTAACCTACCACATGGGTTTCAGCATGTATTATTTGCTCAAGTAACGGATCCAAAACCAAAGCTTTTTTTCAAGTTAGAGCCACGTGGTACAGCTACTATATGGAATTTTATAAATCACATAATTGATTATCTTAAGCCAGTAGGCGATACATCTTCTATGAGGAGAGAAAAAGACCCTGCTTTACATCCTTACAAGGATACTCAAATGGAAAGTATTCGAAAAGGTAATGATGTTGTTTTGTTAGCTGAAAATTTTATGAATGGCTCTATTTTTGATATGCTCAATGATATTATAACTAAAAATAGCTTAGATAAGGATGCACCCATATGTACGCTATTAGATATGTTGAAAAAAGCTGAAGAGGCTCAAGAGGCTCCACAACTATTAACAAACCAAGATCAAAACCCTTCAGAAATTTCAAAAAACAGTTCAGAATTGGAGTTCTCGGAGGCCCCAACAGACCCTCTAGCTATATGCGGGTGAATAACTAAAAAATAGTGTTTTAGCTAATTATAGATACAGAATGTAACCCTGCATCCATGTGAGGCCCTAGTAATTTATAAATCTCTCTGTGTTTTTCTATCTCAGTTTTTTCTTCCCCGCCTTTCAATGAAATCTCTATATGTGTTATATGGCTCAGCTCCTCAACCCCAGCATGCCCCCTATGCAGATGCGAAAGATCCTTTATTGATATGCCTGTGTAGTGCAAGCTATCCAAGATTAGCTTTGAGATCTTATATATATATTCTAAAGACTCTTTTGAGCTTGCCATAAGTGAAAGACTATACATTAGTGACAACAAATAAATGATACATTCTTCTAAGAATAAGAACCATTACCTAATAAACAATATATACAATATAAGTTAACTGCATTTAGGTCTTTAATAGGGGTTCTGCTATAACCGATGAATTGCTGTGAGTGGTAAATTATTTCTATAACTAAAGCTATATGAAATAATTATATAATGAGTCATTTTGCTAGACTTAACTCAATGATAACTAAAGTATTTTCAAAGTTAGCTATGTCACTCCTTTATGGCGATTTAGCTATATAAGTACTGGTAATAATATCTGCCAGATGCAAGTATTGTTATTAATTTCTGAAAAGCACCATCTATCTTTTTATGCCTCGTATTAAAACCTGTTTGTATAAAGGTTAAAACCATTCACAAAAATCATAGAAATCGCAGAATAATTTCATGTATTCTATTGCTTAAAATACATGAATGCTATTTTTTAAGCTAGCGCGATACTTTTATGCTGTCTTTTAGAGTTATATCACAGGTATAAATAAGAGGAGCGATTTCTGATATAATAGCTAGTTAATTAGTTAACCAGCATATCAACTCCTGTAATTTCTCTATTTACTTAATTTGATAAACATCTCTTTTAGAAATACTTGCTTTATTAATTTCATTCTTTAGATGATAGTACAACATTACCGTTATATAGCCTCTCTATCTTCCCAGCCAATTCAAGCTCCAGCAATACATAATTCACCACTACTATGTCTTCCCCTAATACACTTGATATTTGCCCAACGGAGACTGGTGAATATGATAGTTTAGGCAAGAGCTTTTTCCTAACAGAAATTAATTCATAATCGCTAGGTATAGATGTGTTACTCATTTTAAATTCATTAAAAACATCACTGCTAAATAAATCTTTTTGAAATCTTGTATTATATGAAAGTTCAGAAAGTACGTCATAACCGCTTTCAACTAAGCTAGCTCCTTTTTTTATCAATAAATTTGCACCTGTATTTAAAGACCCTGGAGAATTTGGTACAGCAAAAACATCCCTACCCTGCTCTACGGCACTATTTGCAGTAATCATGGCCCCAGATTTTAATGAAGCCTCTATAATGACGGTCGCAATAGAAATCCCAGATATAATCCTATTCCTTCTAGGAAAGTTATTTGGTAGAGGGGCGCTCCCAATCTTATACTCAGTAACTATAAGACCTTTTGTATACATTTTTTCATACAACGCCCTATTTTCCTTAGGGTATATATTATCTATACCACCTGCTATTATCCCTATGGTTCCATTCTCAAGCGCAGCTTTATGAGCAGCTGTATCTATGCCCCTTGCCATTCCTGAAACTATTACGTACCCTGCCCTAGATATCTCATCACTAAATTTTTGTGCATTTACAGTTCCTGATATCGATGCATTTCTCGATCCAACTATAGCGATACTTCTTTTATTTAAAAAATCAATATTACCTTTTACTATCAGAAGCGGCGGAAAATCAGGAATTTCTTTTAGTAATTTTGAATAATTAGGCATTGAAGAGATAAGTATCTGAGCACCAAAATTTTGGCACTCTATAATTTCTTTTTCTGCCTCAGAAATCGAACATGGCTTATTAGAGCCACCAGCAGCCTTAGCTAAATTTGAAAGCTCACTAAGAGCATTTTTAGGACTTCCAAATATAGAAAGTAGGTTAAAAAACATCCTAGGACCAACTCTAGGAGACCTAATCAGCCGTAACCAATCTAATATTTCTTTGTCAAATGTATTATCCAAAGAACTTTAAATTAAAATGTAATCTTGCAATAAGTACCTCACTGGCTATCATCACACAACATTTTATTTGAAAAAAGTTAAAATATATACACAAGTTTTATGCAATTATTTGAAGATCAAGATATTAAACCTTATGTACCAATTGCAAGAAAATATAGGCCTAAACTCTTTTCTGATATAATAGGGCAGGATCCTATAGTAGAGCTTTTAAAGAGCGCTATAAGAACAAATAGAGTGCACCATTCTATATTATTTACAGGTACAAGAGGAGTTGGAAAAACAACAATGGCAAGAATACTTGCCAAATCTATAAACTGCCTTAATAGAAAAGAAGGTGAAAGCGAGCCATGCAATACTTGTAGAAGCTGTATCTCTATATCAGAAGCAAGAAATCAGGACGTTATAGAAATTGATGCCGCCAGTAATACTAGTGTAACTGATGTTAGGGTAATTATAGATAACTCTTTATATAGACCAGTAGATTCAAAATATAAGGTTTATATAATAGATGAGGTACATATGCTCTCAACCAGCGCGTTTAATGCACTGCTTAAGATTATAGAAGAGCCACCGGTCCATATTAAATTTATTTTAGCAACTACTGAGTATAATAAAATTCCAAAAACTATACTTTCTAGATGCTTCAAGTTATTTTTAGGTTTTGTGCCAATTGATGTTTTACAGCAATATTGCAGGCATATCCTACAAATGGAAGGTTGTAGCTCAGATGATCTTGCATTAAAAATTATAGCAAGATCAGCACAAGGCTCGGCTAGGGACGCTCTTTCCATTTTAGATCAAGCAATAATACTAGGAAATATGAATGTAACTACAAGTGTTGTATCTCATATGTTATATTTCCATAACCTAGAGCTTATTTGGGAAATTTTTTCTTCGATTAGTAAGGGTGATGTAGAATCTGCAATAAATAATGTGGAATCCTGCTGCAATGGCGGCATGCCTCCCATTACAGTTCTTTCATTACTTACAAATTTTGTGCATTGCGCCTCTCAATTCTTACTAAATAAAGAGAATTTTGACTTTGAAGAAATTATACGAGCAAATTCCGATACACTCAAAAATATTGATTTTACATTTATTTTAAGAAGTTGGCAGGTTTTAATGAAAGGGTTTGAAGATATGAGGTATTCCCCATCACAACTTCAAGCATTAGAAATGCTAATAATAAAACTTTGTTATTTAAATGAAAAAATAACCCCACAAGATATGCTAGAACAACATGAGGAAAGCAATATACCTAAAACTACAAAAATATGTACAAAAACTCATACACAAAATCATACAGTTGAAGCAGAACAACAACGTATTAAAAGCTCAACTATAACCTGTATAGGTGATATATTAGAGTTATTATATGCCAATAAGGAACTAAACCTGTATAATGTATTTTATCATAAAATCTATATAATGGATCTTAGCACATCCAGGCTTCTGATATCATATGATAGAAATGAAGTTACTTCTGCAAGTATAGAATCTTTGCAAAATGTTTTAACAAAATTAACCGGTCTTAATATAGAAATTAGTGAATACAATAACTTAGCAAGAAGCGTTCATGAGGTTCTAAATGAAGAAAAAATAAAAAAAAAAGTGAAATAGAAAAAAGCGCCTTGGTGCAAAAGATTTTAAATAGCTTTACTGGATCAAAAATTGCTGATATCAAAATTAATGATATTTAATATTTTTCATTGCTGATATGCTTGAGGAGATGCTACAACAGGCGCAAGATGTACAGAAAAAAATTAAGCAAATACAAGAAGAATTAGATGATACAGAAGTAATTGGTGAAGCAGGCGCTGGCGCTGTAAGGGTTACTATGGATGCTAAAGGGCTTATAAAAAGCATAAAAATAGATAAAGAATCTTTTGCCACAGAAAAAATTGAAGTGCTAGAAGATTTAATAGTTGCCGCTATTCAAGATGCAAAAAAGAAATCTGATAATGCCTTTACAGAAAAAATTACAGAAATAGGATTACCGCCAGACTTATTAAAAAATATGTTTCAATAATAACGCAGGGATCAATTAAATTTATTTAATTATCTATATTATGGCATAATGTGGTATTTTATGGATAATATACATGTTTTATGTAAAACACATGTGTTGTTGTTTTTGTTTCTGAGATAGATGATAGCTATAAAAGTTAAGAATTTTGGTATTCTTATACATTCCGCTATAGAAAATGGCTGGCTACTCTTTATAGCAGCAGCTCTTGGTATATTTACAGCGAATTCAAAATACTCAGAGCTGTATCAACACTATATATCTTCCGATTTAAAGTTAATATTTGCAGATTATTCTGTTGGAATGTCAATGGCTAATTGGGTAAACGAGCTATTGATGGCATTCTTCTTCCTAATTGTAGGTATGGAGATAAAAAGGGAGATTGTTGAAGGGCGCCTTTCATCACCAGCACAAAGAATATTACCTATTGTTGGGGCGTTTGGGGGGATAGTAGTGCCTGTCCTTATATATTGCGTTTTTAATATACATAATGATACAGCCCTGAAAGCATGGGCCACACCAGCGGCTACAGATATAGCATTTGCAATAGGTGTAATGGGAATTTTTGGAAAGGGAATACCTACTTCACTTAGAGTATTTTTAACCGCACTTGCAATAATAGATGATTTGGTTTCAGTATTAATAATAGCAATCTTCTATAATGAATCTATAAATATAGAGTACCTATTTTATATTTCTATATGTATCGCCTTGCTCTTTTACTTAAATAGAAGAGATGTTTCTTCAAAATTTGTATATCTAGTTATAGGAGGCTTCATGTGGTCTTTTTTCCTACAATCCGGAATACATGCCACAGTTGCAGGGGCCGTGCTAGGAATGCTTATACCAATAAGATCAAAAACTGGTACCGAAGTAATGGCGGATCTTGAAAGAGGACTTGGGCCATTGAATTATTACGTAATACTTCCACTCTTTGCCTTTGTAAATAGTGGCTTATCTTTGAGCAATTTTTCATTAGGAGATTTGCTACATCCTATAGTACTGGGAACTGGTCTGGGTTTGTTTTTTGGTAAACAGATTGGTATTTTTTCTGCTTGCTATATCTTAATAAAGATGGGGAAAGCTAAGCTACCAGAGCATAGTACATATGCACAGTTTTATGGTACATCTGTAGTCTGCGGCATAGGTTTTACTATGAGTCTATTTATCGCATTACTGGCATTCGCTCATAATACCACATATCTAAATGAAATAAAGCTTGGGATCATGCTCGGCTCACTTGCCTCTCTAATTATAGGTGCAATTATAATATCTATAACAGGTACTCGCAAAAGCTCTGTTTAAAAATAACCAGGATAATGAATAGTAATAATTCTCAAAATGAAATAGAAATAATAGCAAAAATACATTCTCCATTTGGAGTTAAGGGGCTTGCTAAGTTGATAAATTTTGCTATTCCTCCTGAATCTATATCCAAGCTTTCCCCCCTATATTCAGATTCTGGAGACCCTTTTAAAATAGAATTTTTATTTCAAAAAGATAAATTTTCCATATGCAAGATAGAGGGCATAACATCAAGAGAAGAGGTAGAAAATTTGGTTGGTATGGAGCTATCTGCACAAACTTCGAAATTTCAAGCCATTACAAATTCTGATGAATTTTACCATTCACAACTACTTGGTTGTAAGGTATTGCTGAATGAGAATACGCTAGGATACGTGGAAGATATACAAAACTTTGGAGCTGGGGATTTGCTATTAATTAATGATAATGGTAACAGCTTTTATTGTCCATTTCATGCAAATTTCATAATAAGCATTAGCTTAGAGAATAAAGCACTATATGCACATAAAAATATAATGGATCTAAAAGATATATAAAAAGTGCTGCATGTTAATGTTTGAGCTAAAAAAAAATTTACACTAAATAACTTTAGTGCTTTAATTTTGTTAAGTATAATGATTTAAGCTGAATTAGCATAGGTATCTATCTCAAATAAAACAGCTATACATATACCAATCAAGTTATCTCAGAATTCAGGATTTAAAAATTCAAACAATAAACTACAAATACAGTAGAGATTTCGACCTAGCACTAACTTCAAAGCTGTCTTAATATAAAAAATACAATAACACACACCATAATTCTCTAATAACTAGAAAGGCAGCGAATACTTTAATAAGAATTCATCATTACCACCTCTTACTTCTTATTTATTAAATTTTTTCTATATACATAAAAGATACTTGCAAAAAACATAAAAGTAGCCAAAGGACAAAAAATGATCTTGAATGAAACCCAATCAGAATCTTCAAAATTTCTCCAAACTATTTCATTAAGTATCGCAAGAAAAATAAAAAAATATGAAAAGACCGTAGAAAGCTTTTTCCATGTAACATCCTCTAATAGCAGAATCCTTTCAAATATTTTTTTAATAAGATATATTTCCTTAAGCGATAATATATATATAAAAAAAGCAAGCGAAGAATATAATATGGATGGCTTCATCTTTATAATGGAGCTATTACCGGTTATTGCAGTTAACATCCCCATGATGATCACTAATATAGAGGATAATATCTGAAAATCATTTTCCTTATCACCTTTTGATCTTCGCCTTAAGAGATATGGTAGCGTTAATAGAGAAGTAATAGATAAAACCAACGAAGCTTTTATTAGCCCAAAAAAATAATACGTAAACGCAAATATTGCTAAAGATAAGATTTCAATATACTTCATATTAATAAGCAAAATATTTGAGTGAAAAGTTGATGATAAGAACCATTAGTGCAATACTATTATTTCTATTAGCTTGCAACCATATTATTAGCAGCAATGCTTTTTCAGCAGATACTGATGTTTTTACTGTATGCAGTAGTACGTATGAATCTTTTCTTGGAAACTTAGAAGACTCCAAGAAAAACGTTATGCAAAAGCTATCTAGGGAATGTTTTGAGAAATTTTTAAGAAAAGTCTCTGTCTTAAGTGATTTTGATACAACTAAACTTCTTGAAGATTTTGATTATAAAACAATGGTAAGTTCTTTTAATATAACTTCACAAAGGGAAACTTCAACAAGTTATGGTGCTTCAGTTTGTTTTACATTTAACAAAAAGAACGTAAAGCCATTTTTGCTAAACCATGGTTTTATATATTTTGATAAGAATTACGATTCTCTTTTAATTATATCAGTATTAGATGAAGAAACCCCTTCCTATATTTGGAGTGGTAATTCAGTTGAAAATTTTGGTCTAATAAAACCAGCTTTTTTAAAACCGGATTTAGAAGATTTAATAAAATTACGAGGGATAAATTTTCTTAATGCAAAATATGAAGATTTTTTACCTATATTAAAAAAATATGGATTTGAAGACCTAGCTATTACAATAGTAAAAAAAACAGACAGTCTAATAAGTATAAAAGTTAGACTTATAGGTAATAATCATAACGAAATGCATAATCTAGATTGCCGTGATAAAATTTTAAAAGATTCTGGGGTCGATGATGAGTATATAACCTTTGCTATTTTGAATTTTTTAGATTCTTGGTGGAAGAAGGATCTGAGCACATTTAAGAAATGTGCATTGGATATTGGTGTTAAGCATAAGGGGGAATAGTATAGTGATTTAAGCTGCATAAGCTGTAATATAGGCGATATTACCCCAATCTACCTCAAATAACACGGCTATATAGTAATTTGAGTTATTGTATAGCTAAGATAGTATAAAATGGCGCAATAATTGCTCTAGCTTCTTAACTCCTATTTTATATGACGTTTTATACTGACTTCGCTATACAATAAAAATTTATAGATACAGTAAGCATCAAATATAGTAATTTAAAAGCAGAACGCACGACAATCCATATAATGACATAAGCGTATTAAATGCAAATATCATTTGCATTTAATACGCGCTGATAAATATATACATAAGCAAAAGAGATTTGAGCTCAAATTCAATCATATCGCAGCTATTCATACCATGGAATTATCTTGATACTCTTTCGAAAATAAGTTCAATGAAGATGCAAACATGACTATAGAGGACTCGTTTGTTTAGATTAGCCATTTTCCAAAAACCCCCTCCAAACTTTTAGCTCCTCCAAGGAAATAATCCCCAAGCGTAGGCCCTCGAGCCCCTATCAGGAAGTATACCAATTTTTATGACTACTTTTTTCTACTATAATGTGCAAAAAATGGGAGCGCTATTAAATATAATGCCCCTATAGTTGGCAAGACTATCCAAGGCTCCAGCAACGCAGCAGTTATGAAAGCGCCCAACAATGCAATAGATATAGGCAAATTATTACGATTAATTGTTATATTTTTAATAGACGGGGTTGGCATACTGCTCACCATAAGTATAGCTATAATTACCACATAAACTGCAATAGCATTACTATAAATTGCAATATCATGATTTATAAATGATACCATCATTGGCATCATAGAAAGCACTGCCGCAACTGGCATTGGCACACCTTCAAACGTTGCTAACATATTTGGCCCACTTTTTTCCTTATGAATACCTACTGCCCCCGCATTAAACCTAGCAAGCCTAAATGCAGAGCAAACTATATAAAACAAAACTATAGCCCATCCTATCCCTCTATAAGGTATTTTAGATAAAGACCATATATATATCGCTATACCTGGAGCTATGCCGAAATTAACCAAATCTGCCAAAGAGTCCAGTTGCGCACCAAAATTACTAGATAAATTCAAAAATCTTGCTATACGACCATCAAGACCATCTATTATTGCGGCAATAACTATCAACGAGACAGCTGTTTCGAATTTTAAATCAAGGCTATACCTAATCGCAGTTGATCCAAGGCATAATGCAAAAAGTGTAACTATATTTGGTATAAGACTAGCTAATGTTATGCTACTTTTTTGTTGATTCATTTTTTTTTACAAAATTTTTCAAGATTTTCAATAAAAATACAGTCGATGCTATATAAAACACACCGCCAATAAAAAAAGAGGATAAAGTGGAAACCATCATACCATAATATAAAAATGTTTTCATGAGGAATTTTGATAGAACGGTCATAAAAAAGGCACAAGTGATATATAATAAAATCTTTATCCCCAAGCCTTTGATTAAATTAATATTATATTTTCTTAATGTATATGATAAAAGTAACAAATTACACCAAGAAGAAATTACTGTAGCAATTCCAATTCCAAGATAACCGAATAGCTTAATCCCAAAATAGGCAGAAAAAGCATTTATTAGCGCAGTTATTATAGAAATAAGCATAGGGGTCTTTGTATCCCCCATCGAATAAAATGAGTTGTTGAATATTTTTATTAATGCATAAGCTGGTAAGGCAATAGACATAACATGCGTTAAAGTTGCAGTATTATATGTGGATTGGCTATCAAATTTACCCCTCTCTAGCAATATTCTCACTATCTCATCAGAAAATGTAAATAAAGCAAAACATGATGGTATAATGAAAAATAAGACAAAATTTATTGCAATATTATTAGACTTATCCTTTTGTGTAGATAAAAGCGGTAATAAAACAGTTGCGGCAGAAGTCCCAATTATTGCAAGTGGAAGTTGGATCAATCTGTCTGTGTAATAAATATATGAAAGCGCACCTGAGATACTAGATGCAAACATCACATTTACCCATATATTAATTTGATTTATTCCAGCGCTAATAATGCAATTAAAAGCTTTCGATATAACTTTTTTTGCCTCATCATTTATTCTAGGTAATTGAATTTTAGGTAGGATCATATTTTTATTCATAAAGTATATCAAAAGCGATAACTCTATTAATCCAGAAATTAAAACGCCATACGCCGCATCATGAGCCTTACTTTCTGTATTAAGAAAATACAAAGATAGTATTAGCGATACATTAAGTATTATTGGCGTAATAGAAAAAGGTAAAAATGAGCCTATGCTATTTAGCATACTGCCATAAAATGCAGATAAGCAGATAAAAACAGCATAAATGAAGATAATTTTGGAAAGGCTTATTGTAAGTAAGAATTTACATTGATCATCAACAAACCCTGGCGTTAAGAATTTTACTAAATCTTCTATAAAAAAAAGAGAGAGACTTACCAGGGTAATTGTTGTTAATAAAAGTATCGATTGAATATTTGAAGACAAAGAAATCGCATTGCTAATATTACTTTTAAATTTTTTAGAAAAAATTGGTACAAAAGCAGAGCTAAACCCCCCTTCTCCCAGCATTACCCTGAACAAATTCATAAATCTGAATGAGGCAATAAAAGCCTCACCAACAGACCCAGTACCAAAATAAAATGCAAAAAACGCATCCCTTATATAACCAGCTATTCTAGAACACAGAGTAGCAACGGCAACAAGCAGCGTACTTTTTATAAATTTAGCATCGTTAGATTTTATAGCATTTTCCATTGATTAAAATTATGTGTTAGCATTCTTATGATACTCAAAAGCCTGATCCCAGTTACCTTTAGTTGCAGCTCTAGCATATTCTGTTGATCTTGCTTCGAAAAAATTTGCATGCTCCGGTGAATTTAAAATCTCATCCATCCATGGGAGAGGATTTTTCTTTATATCAAAAATGCTACTAAGGCCAAGTTGCTTTAGCCTCCTATTAGCAATAAACCTTATATATAACTTCACATCCAATGCTGTTATGCCTTCTATAGCGCCACCAAACTCAAATGCAAGGTCTATAAATGCATCTTCTAATTCAACAATTTTTCTACATGCATTATATAAGAAGGCTATTAGCTCATCTGACCATACTTCTGGATTTTCGTTGATAAAAATTCTAAACAAATGTGTTATGGAATCTGTATGGAGGGTTTCATCCCTAACAGACCATGCAACTATTTGGCCCATACCCTTCATCTTGCCGAATCTCTGAAAATTCATTAACATTGCAAAAGACCCAAATAGCTGAAGCCCTTCTGTGAACGCGCCAAATACAGCAAGAGTTTTTGCTATATCAAGCTTTGTATCCACGTTGAATTGCTGCAAATAATCATACTTATTTTTCATTTGCTCATATTTGAGAAAGGCCTGATATTCAACTTCTGGCATACCGACCGTATCTAGTAGATGTGCATACGCAGCTATATGTATAGTTTCTATATTTGAAAATGCAGCAAGCATCATCTGAACCTCTTTTGGCTTAAAAATTTTACCGTAATTCTGCATATAGCAGTTACTAACCTCTATATCAGCTTGAGTAAAAAATCTGAAAATCTGCGTAAGTAGATGACGCTCTGATTCACTTAAAGAGTACTTCCAATCTCTAACATCATCTGCCATAGATACCTCTTCAGGCATCCAATGGATCCGCTGCTGCATTTGCCAAGCATCATATGCAAATGGATACTGAAAAGGCTTATAGAATGCCCTAGGCTCTAATAATGACATAGCAGATTAAATGAAATAATTTCTAATATAAAATTAGAGCGGGATGTTACATATGAATCATTATAGTTTCAATTTAAATCTCATATTTCTTCACTTATACATCCCGCATAATATTCTCAATCTAGATCGATTGAATGCAAATCAAGCATATATCAGAATATTACCAATTTATCTAAACTTTTTATGCTAGCACCAAGTCCTAATATCTAGCCAATTTACTATTCTTTGCAAACCAAAGCTACGTAACTTGACATTTTCCCAAGCATTTGAACAAATTAGTGCTATATAACGCCTTATTTACATGTAAATATTATTGTGGCTTCATAATCCTCAGATGTATCTACTGTTTGGAATGAGCCTGTAGCTCTTGCAAGAGAAGATGTGACTGATGCAAGGGCTTGTTTGGTGGTTGGATCCATACCGCCTTTGTACTGCACTTCAGAGCTCAGTATACTCACATCAAGCTTCCTCTTCTTACAATACTTACCAGCCTCCTTTACACCATCAGAAAGAGCATCAGACCGTCTACTGGATGCTGACACAAGCTTATATTTACCATCGCTTTCAGGTATAACAATAGTACTGCTAAAACACCCGGAAACTACAATTGCACAGATAGAAAGAGCAAAAATTCTTTTCATACTTTAAATAAATTACTAGTTACATCAACACAGAGAGTAAATGATAAGTACAACCTATAAAATAGCTAACTTATATTAAGTGTAGCTATAAATCGCAGCAATAGACAACGAGGTATAAACTTATGATAACTGTATTAATTTTACTATAAATTTATATGCCTATATCAAGCTACCCTCACTTATACATAGTGTATAACTCTTTATATAAGTTTGCTATAACATATTCGATATATGTTTAGACATTGCTAATAAAGTGTATGTTTAATATATAACTATTTTATTTGAGATAGCGTAGATAGATAATATATTACAACTTATGCTGATTCAACTTAAATCACTATATGTACACTTTGTTATTGAATAGCAGCAGTATAAAATCACTGGTTCTATTGTATAGTAATTGAAGTTAAACTAACAGAAATGATATGTTTTTTGATCTAAAGGTGATCATATACAGTCTAGATTTGTGAGAGTAACGAGATTCATCAAGTCAGGTAATACTTAAATATCAGCAGCTAAAGTATTTCCTTTAACTAATTATATGAGACTATATCGCATAATGTTAGCACTAAAGGCAAATAACCATCAAAATTAATTTACATATATTCCAAAACCTTCAAGCCCTTTAGTTTAAAATCCATACTTTTTGTGAATTGTCATGATTATGAAAAGGAAATTGATACCAATTGCCAAGGGCTATGGCCTAGCTTGAGCTATATGCATTAGCATCAAACCAATCAATAAAGTTTATTACCATTTCAGATTCTCGACAAATAGCGCAACTTTTTACAAAAAACCACCATGCAAATCACCTATCTTCTCAAGTAGATCAACATCTGTTAGATATAGGAACTTCATAAACTTAAAAAATTACATCATTTTATCCAGCTACATAGATCAAGATTACCTTTACTTCTTCTTTCCTAGAACTCACATTAATCTCTATACCAGTCTCTAAAGAGCTAGATGAATCAGAAAAACCAACACAAATTAAATTTACGATCTTTCATAAAAACTCAACAAGTATAAAGAGCTATATAAAAACACAATTTTGACGATCTAGTATATTAGAATCAAGTATGCTCTCTTTCAGCATCGAATTAAATATATTATCTATTTGATTAGTGTCTGTCTTTGCCTCAAAATGAACCCGAGTTGTAAAGAACCCGAATTATAAAGAAATCTACATATTATGAAAGCGAATACCGTTTGCTGGTTCGATCTTCCAGTCATAAGTCTAAATAGGGCAATCAAGTTTTATTCCAACGTGCTGGGAGAGGAAATAGAGGTCACAAAATATGATGATTTCGTTTTTGCTGTCATTCCATGCAAAGATGGTGGCGTGACCGGCTGCCTAGTCGAAACATCAGAGATGCGCCCATCAAATGATGGTATTTTATTGTATTTTTCTGTTGATGGTAGATTGGATGATGCTCTAGAAAATGTAACTAAGCAAGGAGGTAAAGTTTTAGTGGAAAAGGAACAGATTGGACCATGGGGCTATAGGGCAATTGTTCTAGACTCTGAAGGGAATAAGATAGCGCTACATACAAATTAAGGAAATATATTACTAACAATGGGCTACAGCTTTATGCCTATTTTTGACTAAAAACTTTCTTAAGTCTTTTTATCATCAGCTACTCCCTCATGCGTTTTATCTAGCTCTTCTTCAAGATTATCATCCTTATCATCTATTTTCACCTCTTCCTCACCACCTTCATTACCCTCTACCGTCCCATTATCTTTGCTGGATTCAGATACATCGCTATCTTCAATATTATTATCATCTACAAGACCCTCTGATACTAAAATACCACCCTCTATATTTCTACTTAACCCAGCATCTTCACCATCAATTGACCCACTTATCCTCTCTATCTCCTCATACTTTTCTTTCACCTCTGCCACATCCTCTTGCATCTCATGGAGCTTATCAGATGCTTTCTCACTCTCCGCACCACCTGATCTATTATCTTGGTTATCCACTGAATCATCTATCTGCCTACTTTCATTAAATTCTAAAGAATCCTGTGCATTCTCCTGAATACCATTTGCCTCATTCTTTGCCTCATTGATTTCTTCACTTATCCTCTCTATCTCCTCATACTTTTCTTTCACCTCTGCCACATCCTCTTGCATCTCATGGAGCTTATCAGATGCTTTCTCACTCTCCGCACCACCTGATCTATTATCTTGGTTATCCACTGAATCATCTATCTGCCTACTTTCATTAAATTCTAAAGAATCCTGTGCATTCTCCTGAATACCATTTGCCTCATTCTTTGCCTCATTGATTTCTTCACTTATCCTCTCTATCTCCTCATACTTTTCTTTCACCTCTGCCACATCCTCTTGCATCAGTTTATCAGCAGTAGAGCCCTTGCTATCTTTATCACCCTCAGTATGATCAGGCAAATCACCAACCATCATACCTCCACCAAGCCCCACTACTGGTACTATAGAATCTGTAGCAGCGGATACATCATCTCTAGATTCTTTTAATTCATTCTTTTCAAGAATATCACCGTCTAATTTTAGCTTATCACCACTTTCATGCAAACCCTCAAGATCATCTTCATTACCCCTCTTAATCCCTGATTTATCACCAGATCCGTTTAGGGCATCTTTATCATCTGGATTATTTATTAATTCAACATTACTTAAATTGTCTACTATTTTTAAATCCCTTCCCTCACCCGTTAAATCTTTTATAGCTCTATCTTCAGCGCTTATAGCCCTATCTTCAGCGCTGTCAGAACCTTTATCAGCAGCACCACCTTTCTCTATACTACCTTTATTATCATCAGCAGCAGCATTATCTATTTCTTGCCCATTAACCTTTATTTTACCTTCATTAAAGCTAACTCTTAGCTCATCAGCCTTAAAGTCCTTACCGTTTATCTTGACACCCCCATCAACTAGCGCACTAATTTTCACTGTCATTTCTGCTATATTAGGTGCATTATCCCTATTATCTTTTATATTTAGCTCAAGCTCCTTACCTTTTAACTCTTCTCCGTTGACACTAATTTTATCCCCATTCACATTAATTTTAACCTCATTGTCCGCTTTTATAACTTTTCCGTTTACATTTATATCCAATTTCACATTATCACTTACGCTATTATCTCTTGCACCACTACTAATTAAATCAGCACCTCTCTGATCGCGCACACTATCTTTACTACTATCATCTGTAGAATCACCCATCCTGCTCTTCACAGCGCCATATGCAGCACCCCCCACCTTCAGTGCGATACCCTTAGGCACTGTTAACAAAGGTTTTGCCAAATAATGGAAAAGATGCAATATTATATTGGAGGCGATAAATATGGTATTTAGATGGATAAAAGGTTGTTTC
>NZ_JARGYT010000011.1:0-22783 GCF_034470605.1 Candidatus Cyrtobacter comes | reverse complement strand
GAAACAACCTTTTATCCATCTAAATACCATATTTATCGCCTCCAATATAATATTGCATCTTTTCCATTATTTGGCAAAACCTTTGTTAACAGTGCCTAATGAATATAAGCAACATTTACAAAAACATAAAAATTAACCACTCAAAGCTGATAAAGATCCATAATCACTTAAGAAGATTTTCAAACATCAACTTAGCCATATATCCACATGAGAGAGACCATGGATTAAATCATATTATCCAAATAATCCATTTTTATTTTAATCATATCTTTCCACATATCCCTCTTCCTTGTTGGCTGCCTTAGTAAATATGATGGATGAAATACTGCAACTGCATCTATTTCATTTTGCAGATACTTGTTTCTATACGAAAATTTTTGCTTCCTTGCTTGCTGCATTGTAATGAGTTGCTGCATAAGAACTTCAACCGCAGTGCTACCAACCATAATTATCAGACTTGGAGAAATTATTGCAATTAGCTTTTCTAAAAAGGGGCGGCATTTTAAAACCTCTATCTCAGTTGGCCTTCTATTATTTGGAGGCCTCCAGAATACAGTGTTTGTTATAAATAAATTGGTTTCCCTATATAAGGAAAAACACCTGAATATAGCATCGAGCAATTTACCACTCCTACCACAAAATGGTATACCTGTTGCATCCTCTTCTGCGCCCGGCGCCTCACCTATTGCCATCACCCTCGCATCAAGAGCCCCATCATATATTACTGTATTAGTGGAAAATTTCTTTAATTCACATCCATCATAGTTTTCTATAATCTCCCTAAGCTTTAGTATGTTATTGCAAGAATCTAGCTCATCAACAGAACTTTTAGAAAGAAGTCTAGATATTGGCTTATTAGAATAAAAAGAGTCACATCCAGCTTCTAAATACAGTTTTAATAGAGAATTATCCATTTACTGGACTACCCTAGCTTCTTCACTGACAGAAATAGCCTCCACTATATCCCCAACTTCAAAAGTAGAAAACCCATCTAGCGATATTCCAAATTCAAATCCAGTATTTACCTCTTTGACCTCTTCTGTAAACCTCTTGAGATTCTTTATTTGTCCTTCAAATATATTATCTTTTCCTCTTATTACCCTAGCCTTCAAGTCTTTTCTAAATACGCCAGAATTTACTATACAACCAGCGATTTTTCCAAATTTTGTAAGATTAAAGATCTGTTTTACAGAGGCTTTACCCATCAATGCTTCTTTAATAAGAGGTGATAACATACCACCAATCATAACTTTTACATCATTAATTAGGTCATATATTATATTGTAACCCCTTACTTCTATTCCAATAGACTTGGCTTTTTCGAGTATTTTAGAAGAATTTCTTACATTAAACATCACAATGGTAGATGCTGTTGCAGATGCCAGAGATATGTCTGATTCTGTTATTCCACCTACAGCCATATGAATAATTTTCACACCCCACTCATCACTAGTAATAGCCTCTAAACTTCCTTTAATAGCTTCCAATGAACCATGTACATCAGCCTTTAGTATTAATGATAATTCCTTTTTAGCATTATCTCTATTTTCAAAAATATTAATAGGTGATTTCATGCCACCAAATCTCTTCTCTTTTTCTACATTCATTCTGAAGTCAACCAGAGCCTTTGCTTTCGATTCATCAGAAAAAACCACAAATTTATCACCTGCAGCTGGCGATTTATCTAGGCCAAGCACCTCAACAGGGATAGATGGTATAGCACTTGTTACACTATTACCATTATGGTCCCTCAATGTCTTTATTTTACCCATTGAGGTTCCCGCTACTATACCGCTACCAACTTCAAGCACCCCCTCTTGAACAAGAAGAGTTGCCACAGCCCCCCTACCCTTATCCATTTTAGATTCTATAACAACACCAGAAGTTTTACCGCCTATGGTCGCCTTGAGATCCATAAAATCTGCTTGCAACAATATCGCCTCCTCAAGTTCGTCTAATCCAACCTTTGTTTTAGCTGAGACACCAACTACCATAACATCACCACCCATATCATCTGATACAACATTATGAGCAAGAAGTGCATTTTTTACCGCCTGAAAATTGGCCCCTGGCTTATCCATCTTATTTACCGCAACTATTATCGGTGAATTAGCAGCCTTGGCATGACTAATAGCTTCAACAGTTTGTTCCTTTATCCCATCATCAGCAGCAACTACAAGAATAACCATATCAGTGACTTTTGCCCCCCTAATACGCATTTTTGTAAATGCTTCATGACCAGGTGTATCTAAAAATGTAATTGATTTTCCGTTTCTTAAGATGACATTATATGCTCCTATATGCTGCGTTATACCACCATGCTCCCCTGAAGCAACATCAGTAGATTTTAAAGCATCTAATAATGAGGTCTTGCCATGATCAACATGACCCATCACTGTAACAACTGGAGCCCTTTTTACTTCTCGAACCTCTCTATAGAAACCAGTTTGCACATTATCTAATAATTCCTTTTCAAATATCTCGCTCGAAACTTTTTTTGATATATGACCAAATTCCTCTACCAATAATTCTGCAACATCATACGAGATGTATTGATTTATTGTGGACTTTATTCCTAGCTTTAATAACACAGCAAGTAGTTTCGTTGCCTTCGCAGACATTTTTGCTGCTAGATCTTGTATTGCAATTGAATCTGGTACCTCTATTACTCTTAGGGTATTTTTTTGCTCTTGTTGCGCTTGTGCTAAATTTTTGCCACCAAATTTTTTGCCTTTTTTCTTATTAAGTTTAAGTTTTTTTTCTACCGTTATATCATCACCAAGTTCATCAGCGGTAATTTGTATTTGAGATAAAGATATCTTACGCCCAGTCCTTTTTGATGAAAAAGCCTTACTAATTTTTAATAAATCTTCACTTTCTTTGTCTGTTTTTCTTTTTAGGCCCTTTTTATCTTCTTGAATCGAATGTTTGCTATCCACGGCTCCTCCCAATTCATCTTTAACTGGCTCTACAGAAACTGGCTCTACAGCCTTCAATGATTCTACAACAGCAAGACTCTTTTTTACAAACTCGGTGTTATCGTAGGATTCGGCTACAGCTTCTATAGCAATATGAGCAGCATCAGCATCAACATTTTCATCAACAGCTAGCTGATCACGCACTTGTTCTAAATTTTTCTTCCTCTCTATATTAGCTTTTAATATTTCAAGCCTTCTCCTTTTTTCCTCTTCTGTAAGCAGCCCGGAAAACGAAGTTTGAGATTTCGTTTTATTATGTTGCTTAGTAATTACTATCACAGAAGGTTTTGGAGTTCTGAAAGTACGCACACTCTCTTCACTCTTTACCGTATCACCTGGACCCAACTTTGCCCCTCCTATACCAAGCTGTTTTCTCTTAAAGATCTGATTATCCTTATTCATTCTGTTACTGATTATTATTATGGTTTCATCTAAATTGCCAGCTTAGTCTTATTTATTAATAATGTCTCTGGCTTGCATTATCATATCACATACAGCTTTTTCATTTTCAGCCATCTCAGAAACTATATCAATGAAGTCATCTTTAGAAAGATCCGCAAGACTTTGTATATCTATAACCCCAGCTGCTCTCAGTTTCTCTACTAACTCATTTGTCATACCTTTTATCTTAAACAATACATCATCATTAGTAGTATGCGAAGAAGTAAGCTCACTAGCACAGTATTCCTGCGCCCTTAAAACAAGCTCATTTGCCACACCTTCCTCCAAGCCTTGAATCATATCACAAAGCTCAGTTGGAGAACGCAGGGCAATTTCCTCTATCGAAGAGAATCCCTCCGACGCAAGTAATTGCGCCAATATATTACTCAAATCCAGAGCATCTTCAAACATTCTGGTTATATTGTTAAATTCTTCAGCTCGCTTCTTAGACTCAGTTTCCTCAGTCATAACATCTATTCTGTAACCAAGCAGATCAGAGACCAATCTAACATTCTGCCCCCCCCCTACCTATTGTAGCGCTCTGACAATCCTGAGCGACTATCACTTCTGCACACCTTTTTTCCTCATCAATAAGAACTTTAAGTATAGGTATTGGTGCAAATGCGTTTATAATCATCTGCCCTAAGTCCGCAGTCCATTCAACCAGATCTATCTTTTCTCCCTTAAGTTCATTCATAACAGATTTTATCCTATTACCTTTCATTCCTATACAAGAGCCCACAGGATTTATTGACTTATCCCTTGAATAAACGGCAACCTTTGCCCTAGAACCAGGATCCCTAGCCACCGAAACAACATCTATAATACCATCCATAACCTCAGGAACTTCCAATGATATAAGCTTACTTAAAAATTGATTACTAGTTCTTGAAAGTATGAGCTGAGGACCATTTGTCTGTGAATCCAGACTATCAAGACAAGCCCTAACCCTATCACCTTGTTTATATTCATCAGTTCTAAGTAGCGCCCCCCTTCTTATGATGGCTTCAGAGCTACCTATTCTTATAATGATATTACCACGCTCGATCCTATCAACTATCCCGCCAAGTATATCACCTATTCTATTGCAAAATTCATTATGTTCAACTTTGCGCTCTTCCTCCCTTATTTTGGAAGAAATAACGTTTTTTGCAGATTGCGCAGCTAATCTTGCAATTTCAGGTGGCGGTATACGCTCATATATAACAGACCCTATCTCAACATCTTTACCATTTAGCCTTTCATCACATGAAAGCAAGTAACTTCCAGATTCAGGATCAAGCTGAGAAGGACTCTCAACGACAATAAACCCTTTGTATATCCCTATATCACCATTGGATCTGTTTATAGTCACCTTTATACTTTGCTCCTTTCCATATTTTTGCCTAGCAGCAACTTTTATACCCTCTTCAAGAGCATTTAAAACACATTCTTTGGAAATACCCTTACTTCTAGCAACAGAATCCGCTATCTGCAGTACCTCTAAACCACCAAACCTTTTAAAAGCAACCATTTAATAAAAAGAAAAACCGCTACTATTTCTGTGATGAAGATATGTAAACAAGGGAAGCATCAGCAATATCAGCAAGCCTAATAATATATTCATCACCATTCTCAACGAGAGTTATAGCACCGCATTCTATATCTTTGAAGCAAAAAATTCCAGAAAATTTTCTACGCCCATTTACTGGTAGCTTTAACGATAATGTAATCTGCTTGCCACTAAATTTCAAAAAATCATTTAATCTGGTTAATGGCCTATCAATGCCCGGGGAGCTTATTTCAATAAACGTATTATCTTTTTCAAATAACTCTACTGAAAGTATGGTACGAGATAGCTTATGTATGGCCTCACAATCATCTAATGTAATAGGGTTCCCGCTTGATAATTCGGCCATTATCTGTACATTTCTCATCTTTCCTGAACTTTTGCACCTTATTTTTATAATTTCATAACCCATCGATCTAAGGGTCTTATCTAAAACAAGAAACGCCTCTTTTTCCAGTGGTGAGTTATATATAAACATCTATATCGCAACAAAAATGTCATGCAAGGCTTGCTATACCAGAGCATACTAGTAAGTCAATTGCCTCATTATACAAGCAATGTTTCGCTGATCACTGAAAAACAATCAACGTGCCACATAAATTTTATAACTATAGAATAAATAATTAAGCTGAAATATAACATATCTTAAACTTAGAGCTTATCTGTTATTACATAGTATTTGCATTTATCTAAAAAATGTGATGGAGTGTCCCGTGTTGTTTTTGCTTCGATTCATATTTAATGAACCTTTTAAAGATCGCTGTTTATGCTGTATTAGCTGGGTTGTTGGTTTTTGTGGCTGTAAGCTATACTAGAAATACTCATAAAAATGAGGTAAATAATCCCTTTGAAGGCACTCCAACTTCTAGTGGTGATATATTATCAGAAGAACAAATACGTGATATAGTTGAGGATGTTATAAGAAAAAACCCTAGGTTAATCATCAATAGTATAGAATCATATAATAGATCTAATGAGCAGGTCATATTGGAGCAAAGAACAAAACTTATATCAAAGGTTGCAGACCAGATAGCATCTGACCCTATGGCTCCAAGTGTTGGCAGTGGCGATAAGGTAATCATAGAGTTTGTTGATTATTCGTGCATATTCTGCAAATCAATGCTAAAGACAAAGCTGGAAGCGCTTTCTAAAATTGGAGGTCTTAAAATTATATTCAAGGATGTTTCCCTGCTTAACGAATGGTCTGCTACAGCAGCTAAATCAGCTGTAGCAGTGAGCATAATTGATTCATCAAAATATTTTCAATTTCATTCCAAGCTACTTCAACTAGATGATACATCTTCAATTGATGATATCAATAAAATAGCTCTCTCCCTTGGTATCGACCTTGTTAACTTAAGAGCTACAATGGATGGGGCGGCGGTAGAAGATGCTCTACAATATAACCTTGATATTGCAGCTAAATTGGGAGTAAATGGCACACCTGCCTATATAATTAATGGAAATTTGATATTAGGCGCTATTGATGTTTCAGAAATTAAAGAAGCTTTGGGAATGCAAGATGAATCTTTAAAAGACGAATCTTTAAATACACAAGGGAATCAAGTAGAAACATTACCAGAAGATATAAAGCAAGAAACGAGATAAGTTTTTATCTTATATAATACGCTTTAGCATTTTATATACAACCACTTGGTTTGAGATCAAAAAAGCTGTGGACAAATACAATACCAGATTTTCTACCCCCTTTTGGAAGTATATAAAATTATTCTCGGATATTGCCGCTTGAATGTCTTATATAGTGGTCTAAGCCGAATTAGCGTAATAAAAAGCTATAAAAGCAATATCATCACATGATTGTCTACCTTAAATAGAACAGCTAGGCAGTGTTCATTATGAATAGATGTTATTTAAATTTGGTGGAAAGGCCTCAATGCATCGCTACAGATATGCTAGCAATGCTAAATTTCCACATGAAAAGATTGGCAAATATCAGGGACACAATGCGTTTAACCATTTTTATGTTCTTTAATAAGGAGCAAAGTTATATCTATATCGGAGAGTCTTCACATTTAGATAGTTTTTGGTAGAATGCTATTAAAATACTTAATTAGGTTGGTTTCAGATGATCATCTGAAACCAGTTACAAAAGTGAAGATACGCATAAGAATGGCCATGTGCGCGGGATTCAGCGCTATAAATATAAAGCATGTGACTTGAATTTTGTGAAGGGAGATCGTCGGTATAACCGTGAAACGGCAGTCAAAAAGGCTCTTTGCGTGATCCTCTACAGCCTTGGGAAAGCCTCATTTTCCATGAAAAGTCTTAAATCACTCGCCCATTTATCGGTGGATCGTAGAGGCCAAGACCCCAGAACCCAGCATTTCTGGCAGATATCCAGGAGATAGAGTTCGATGAAATGTAGCGTTTTCTTCAAAAAAAGTCAAAAACTCTGGGTCATCAAGGATCGTAGCAGAACTATTGTCTGGGTTACAGGGGATGCTGCAACGTTCAAGCGACTTTTTGAGAAAGTAGAGAGTCTGGAAAATTGCCGATTTTACACGGATGATTGGGATGCATTTGCCAAAATTTTGCCTAAAAATCGCCATGTTATCGGCAAATCAGGAACCGTATGCATTGAGCATAATAACAGCAACACAAGGCATGACCCGCCGCACAAAAATTGTATCCAAAGAAGAGGAAATGGTTACTATAAAGCTCTGGTGCGCTCTTACAACACCGGAGATTTTTCAGCATTATCAGGATACATTATTATCTATCTTTAGGTGAAAACTCTCAAAACATATTTTTATGATGCATATAAGCCAAGGCAAAAAGCTATTGTTAAAAAATGAATTATATGCTTCATAGGGTTTTGCCTAAAAGCATTGATATTACAACTATTACTCAGGCAATGCTTGACAAAGCTGGGGATACTTCGAATAATTTACCAAGAAAAGTATTGGGCTACAAAGCCCATAATGAAGTGTGGGCTCAATTTTGTATAGGTTTTGTTCAATTTAGGCCTAGAATTTTCACCTACGCGTAATCTGGAACATTAATCAATTTTTCCAGCAGGCTTTCATTCCTTTATCTCTTCCACCTTATAAAATGACTACGCGTACTAACCCCATAATCAGGAGCCAGTACGCAAAACCCAAAATACTGAATATATATGTTAAAAGTCTCTATTAAAGATTTTAAAATTTAAGCCTAGCTCTTATAAAGCACTTCTACCTTTCTTCTTTTCATAAAACATCATAAGTAACGTGATAGCAATACCTAGCACTAATGCGATATTAATAGATGATAAACCGCACCTTAATGAATAAGCAGAAGCAAGACCATCACTATCTTTAAACATATCCATTAAACCGCCGATGATATTATGGAATACAAACCCATATATCATTATCACCATATTTGACACAGTAGAGGTCATATCAAGTAACTCTTTCCTGGCAAAGTCTCTGACTTTTGATATCACTATGACTTGAAAAGCGCAAAAGAAACCAGAAGTGAACACACAAAAATAAAGCATAAATGTGTTGAGCTCCAGGTATAGTATAGCGGAAAAACAACAAAGCATTGCTATACCGGAGAATACTATTCCTGTATAATAACATCTTGTTTTTTCTATAAAGTAGCCAATTATTGGTGAGCCTACACACATGCCAAAGAAAATTATTGATGGCAGCATTGTGGTCGTACCCCTATCTAATCCGTATGCCTGCTCGAAGAATAAAGTTCCCCATGCATCAGCAAACCCTTCAAGTAGACCAACCATAAGTCCACAAATAGAGCTCAATAAAATTATTCTTGGGTTGAGGCAAACCACCCTCAAATCATCAGCAATGCTACGATTTGATTGAGGCACATTATCTGTTCTTTTTGTACTAGGTATAAATATATATGAGAGAAGTGCTATAACAAAACCGGCTATTATGAAAATATTTATAACTGATTTCCAGCTAAATTGTTCTACCAATATATCTACAGGTCTTCCGCCGTAAACTGCGCCTAATATTCCTATTGTAACAGTAATACCAATTGCTGTGGAAAAGTGCTTTTCACCAAAACATATCCTAGTTACTCTAAATACACTTAGTACGGCTGCAGATGAAGCCATGCCGAGTAATAGTCTTCCTGCAACAGCATAATGCCATGAATTTGAGTATATTAGTGGAACAAGAGCAACAGATGTCAGCGCGATGCAAATAGGCATAACCTTCCTCACGCCTATCCTATCCAATAATATACCAATTGGTATATGCATACCAGTATATCCGATGTAATATAAACTTGAGAAATACCCCATCTCCTGCGAAGAAATGCCAAAATTTGCAGAAAGTGGCCCTACTATTAGGTTAGGTAAGACCCTAAGAACATATTGATATGCCAAAAAGATTGTGGCTGAAAGCCACATAGAAAGACCGAATACTCTCATATTCTCAACTATTATTTATAAAAAAAACAATTTTTAAATATATAATTACTTATATTATTTATGTAGCTGCAAAGAGCTTGCTATCTCACTTAGTGCGGAATTTTCAAACAATTCTAAAAGAGCAGTCATATCCAATCCCGAAACAAGTACGTGCCCAGAATCATTAACTGTAATACGAATTGTAAGTTCATCTCCTTCTAATTTTGATTCAGGCAAATTTTCAAAAAAGCCAGAAATCATTTTTGCTATTTCGCTTGTAGAGTACTTTGTAGAATCAAGTCCAACATGCTTCATAACATCAACCAAGAATTCGAAGGCTTCCTTCTTATTGCCTATGGTTATATCTGCATAAGAATAAGCAGGGGCCCCAATGCGTTGTCTAGAGATAGATAACTTAGAATGTACATAAAAGAGATCGCTATTAAAATTGACTGGAGCAATTTCTATAAAATCATTACTATCTTGGTTTGCATTAGTATTATCTGGGGCTGATTCAGTCTTCATATTCAGAACCTTTCTAGCTTTCATATCAAATGTTATATCACCAAGCTTTTTAAATATATCTGGATAAATTCCACTAGAGCCTTCTGGAAAATATCTTGATTTTCCTAATTTCATTTCAAAAGTACTTGTGTCACCCTCTGTATTAAATTGAACGCTATATCCCTGAGATTCCATAGCTTTTGTAAAGAGTTCGTCATGTTTTTTGATATTTAGTTCAAAGCCACCATCTTGGTACGAAAATTTTTCTATATATTTCAACATTGGTGAATTTCTATCATCCAGATTTGTTTCTTTTAAAATAGTGTCTAATGAAGTAGAGAAAAGAAACTCCATTTCTGGTCTTTTACCTAAAAAATTCACTATCATACAACATTTATCATCGTCAGAAGGATAGCTTATCCTGATATCGTTTTTTAGTGTAATTATAAGCTTTTTATTGAAAATATCTTCAGATACATAAATATCTCCAAAATCTACTATTGTTTTGTTTGAAGCATTAGAAGAGGTAAATTCAATCCCTCTTAAAGAAAATCCTGGTTTCCAACCTAAAAATCCCTCTATTATTATATCCTTCATCACCAATTCATTTCCATTTTTTCTCGCAATTTCTTGTGACTTTTCAAAAAAAGAAACAACGGAACCTCTGTGTAGGTATATTGCAGAAAAATTTACCAACAATAACCCAATAACAAAAACGGAAAAAAGCAACCAGTACATCCTCGTAGCTGTCATAAAAGCTTTGCCAACCATATCACATTACATAACAAAAAAGCGCGCCTGAAAGGATTCGAACCCTTGACCTCCAGATCCGTAGTCTGGCGCTCTGATCCAACTGAGCTACAGGCGCAATAAAATCTGGAGTGAATGATAGCATGATATTTTAAGCTTTCAAAATGAAATTTGTTACAAGTATTTATTTTTTGTGCAAAAAAAGATCATAATACTATGAATATTCTACCTTAATAGTATTTAAGGCAAAGCTAATTACTTTCAGCATAATGATAACTATATTGATATATATAATATAATCATGATTTTGCGTTTATAGTTCTTGCTTATGCACCTAAAAATCATGAGTGTTATCATTTATAAAATGCTTTAGTATACGTTCAATGGTTTTGCTATTTTCATAAATGCTCCAACACCCAGTTAAATAATAAAGATTCATACTGAAAATGCGTTTTCTTAAAGCCAAAATTTTCCTTTTAGCACAAGAAAGAGTTTATATTTTGCTTTTTATGTGTGATTCTTATTCTAAATATCAATATGGTAGATGTAAGTTTGGAGTTAAGGCTGTCATATTCTTGATATAAGCATTACCTAAAGCTACTCTTATTCAGAAGCTATATGAGTGTTCTTATTTTTTCTCTGTATGATTCTTAGAATATTAGCTCTATTGTTATTTATAACTAGTGATCTTTATGCGTTCTGCAAACCTACTAAACAGCTATGGTCGCTAGACACGCCAGAAGATCCGCAAAACTCTTCTGAGCTCTCTAGGGCGCGTGGAAGCCCTTCTTTTTTTAATGGAACAAGAATAACATTAAGAGGTGGTATATTAGACGAAATGTGTGTACCGATTGAAGGGGCTACTGTACAGATATGGCAAACTACTATAACAGATTTAGAAGATCAGGGGTTTGTTCCAAATGGAACATCAATAACTGATAACAAGGGTAGATATGTATTTGATACAATTTTACCAAGTACAAGGGCAAATGGCATATTACCCAAGATGAGAATCAAGGTCTCGCATAAAGATTTTTTTCCTGTAGAGACAGTAACATTTTTTGTGATGAATGATATTAAATCTGATGATGAGGATTGGTCTTCTTTATCACTTTCTGAAAAAAGGGAATTGATATGTAAATGTCTTAATTGTGATAGGGTGCTGCGTGCTGATGAAATTTTGGAATATAGATTTGATATTATAATGGATGGGAGGCTTAAATTTAGGAGTTGAGCTATCTTATAATACGCAATGTATCTGATTTTGATATTCTACACATACATTATATAGTGATTTAAGCAGGTTGTAATATAAGTGTTATAGCTGTTTTATTTGAGGTAGCATCATACTTCTTGTATTACAGCTTATGCTAATTTAACTTCAATAACTATATTATCTATATACCTCAAAGCTATAGCTCCAGATTTAAGTGCTACAAGAGGGTAGTCTTTGCTATTTTCAGCAAAGGCAATACATAAAATTAGTTGCGCTTCATTTAGTATCTTATTTGCTATGTGATTGTCCGTCCCCTTGACTACGTTTCACGTGGCTGCGAAAACCTCTTTGAATAACTCTTGCGTCATTATCCATTTTCCCTACTCGCTTCTCTTTTGCAATTATGCCTTCCTCTAGCCAGGATAAATCATTATTTAATAAAGTGTGCCCATTATCAATTAAGTCTCGTATATTTTGTATTTTAAGTGGGGGTTGTGCTATGATACAAAGAGCTAAGCTGTTATTATGGTATGCGCTAAATACGTCATAAGGGTTTTGATGAGATTTTGAACTTTCTTTTTCTAGAATTGTTGATAATACTTCAGGTCCAGAATATAGAATAACTGTTTCTTTCATAATCTGTAGTCTTGCAAGTTTCACATGTGCATCTGAAACTTTAGCATAGTCATTAAATTGCTCAAGATCTGGATCTAATTCTACAATAAATCTCCCATAGGTTATAGCTATCTCATCTTCAGTCATGCTTGAGATGTCTAAATCTGAAAATTGATTATGAAGATTTGCTAAATGGAGCATCGCCTCAATGTACTCTTCACCTATTCTTTCACGAAAAGAATGTAGTCTCTTCTCTATAAGATCAGGTATATCACAACATAATAAAAATTTTGCATCGAGGTTCTTTAATATGAAATGACGAAAATCAATAATTTCATCAATTCTATTTTGCTCTTTATTAGAAGATAGAAATTTTTTAACAAAAATTGATAAAGTACTATTTGGGTCCTCGTTTACTAGCAAAGCAGATACCCAATCTTTATATGCTGATAATACTCTATTTTGCCAAATATCCATAAATTTTATAACATCCGCATGTAAGTTTCCATTATTATCTACTGCAAACGTAATAAGCTCATTAGATATGGTTGCACTTTTTGTAGCAGGAAGAAGATTAATAGGAAGGGCCATACATTTCCCTGACATAATGCTTGTTAGCTTTGAAAAATCCACTTTTATATCAAAATCAGAATAAACTCCTAGATCGTTCATAACAGGCGTTAGTATCCTGAAAATATCGGATGCAGAAGCAGGATTGCCACCAGTATGATCTTTCCAACGTCTCAGCTCTGTACAAGCGGTATCAAATAGCTCTTTTTCTGTTTCATTACGTAATTTATCTTTAAAGATTTCGATGCTAACGGGTTGGATACCATGTTTTTTACAAAATTCCTCCATATCAGATGTTGCTCTTTCGGATAGCAATTCTCTACTATAAAGGAAACTAATTTTAGCTTCTGGGTGTTTTTGCACCATGTGAATGAATCTGAGTTGATTCTCTACATCAAGCCATTCTTCTGGATTTTTGTTAAACCATATTTTATATAATTTAGTTAATGGTATGTAATACATAAAGAGGTAATGGAAAGGTAACTACTAATTCTAGCAATTACTATATGATTTGCAATCCTGGATTGATTCGATAAGACATGAGGCTAATTATCTCACTAAGTTTTGTTCGATTATGTTAAATTTACCAAGCGCGTATAAAAAGCCAAATGTTACAGGGCCAAGTATAATGAGAATAGCGAAATTTCCTATTATTTTGTACATATAAGCCATACCAAATGATGTTATTACGTATACCAATACCCTAGAAACAGCAAATACCATACTTACAGTTGTCATGCGTTTACGTGTTTCAAAACTCATAGAGAATGATGGGCTATTTGGTACTGGTTTTGGCCCAAAAAACACTAATATAAGTTGAATGGCTAGTATGCTATAACAGTTTGATGCGCCATTCAATAAATATGGTATGCATATAAGTAGTGGTAGAAATATTAAGGTCTTAAATCTTAGTATGATTATTGGTCTAAACTTAAAGCATAACCAAGTTATAAAAATACATGCTAATAGATCAAACAATGCCAATAATGAATTCTGTAATAGAATCTCTTTTGCCGAATAATGAAGCTCGGTTTTAAGTATGATGGCACAATATATGTATGCAAAGTATGAGGTTGCTGGTCTTGCAAACTCTATTAAGAGATATAATAGAATTCTAAATGAGTTTTTGTTAAGTAACGCATTATTGCCGAATAGAGATTTAGTAGTTTTTATAGACTTTCTGGAAAATTCTTTAGTTTCTGGTAGTTTTTTTCTTGCAAATGCACCAACAAATGCCATCAATGATCCAACCCAAAATGCAAAGCGCCATGAGCTGCTATCATCATAGCTGGTTGAATAGTAAGCTAATAAAATGGAGCATAATGTTGCAAATACAACTGAAATATTTACTATATTCAGCATAAGGTATTGTTTGGGTGGTTTGAATGATTCTATTACGTAAATTTCAGCACTTACAATTTCCCCCATTGAAGATGCTCCTTGTATCATCTTTAAAGCTAAAAATAGATAAGTTGCTGTTATTCCGATCTGTTCATAAGTTGGTAAATTTGCCATAATTAGGCATGTTATTGACATAATAAATGAAGAAAGTGCTATTATTGATTTTCTTCCCAGCCTATCTCCTAGTTTTCCAAAAAATAAAGCGGCTACTGGCCTAAATATGAAAGTGGCACAATATGAAAGCGCGCTTATAAGTAGTGGATCATGTTCTAAATTTTGAGGAAAAAAGAGCTCATTTAACAGTATTGCCATATGTATATATAGCATTAAATCGAAATACTCTAAAAATGTACCTATAGATAGTACGGTTATTGTTTTCTTATCACTAATACCTTTTGGCATGTATCTTATTAAGATATAATAAATAATTCAGTGAGCCATAAATCTTACGCTACTTATATGATATAATTACATGTTTCAATTTTTATTAATTACAGAACATTATCTTTTTTAGTGCTGCATAGCCTAAGCTAATTAGGAATAATGAAACCACTAATAATCAAATAGCTTATTATGATCTCGCTCAAAATAAAACATATTAGGATTTAGTTTTATATTCCGTTTAAGGTTCTTAAATTCCATAATAGATTGTAGATCGCCATCTATTATATTAATGGATTTAACCTCTAATTCATCTTTTTCAGTTGAAATTAGTGTTATTGCTATACTTCTCTCACTACCATCTGTGATTGTTACTACGCAGTTTTGATCTTGGCATGTTATTTCTGAATCAGCATTAAGCTTATTGCTAAGTAGGGATTCTAATAAATTATCTTTATTTTTAAACTGACTGAGTTCATCTAATTCATGGTCATAGTGTAAAATAATACCATTATTTTTTATAATGGTGATTTTTCTAGGATGCTCATAGCAAATTTTTGTTCTTCCGTCTTTTGATAATAAAATTGTCCCATAAGATTTTGAAAAATCAGTTTTAATTTCCGTAAAATTAGCTTGCATACTATCTGTGGAGTTTATATGTTCTAGTACTCTGTGTTTGGTAATCTTTGCACCGCAAGTTCCGCACATAAATAAGGCCAAGAATAATGTTGTTATGGTTTTTTTCTGCATTTAAGAAACAATTTTTGTAAAATTTCGAATTAAGTTAATGAGTGAAAAGAAGAAATCTCTTACAAAAAGTATATTTATAGCAGTTTTCTTGAAAATCATAAAAATATTTTCAGTATTTGTTACTATTTTAATTTCTCCACTTATATATTTATACATAGTAGGGCCCATCTCTTCAGATTCTTTAAATAACTATGCTTTTAAGTGGTTAGAGGCGCACTCCAAGAAGGGAATTAATATCTCTATGGAGAAGGTTCTTTTATATTGCGACCTAGAAAATTTTGGTTTAGGCATTAACATAATTAACCCATCTATTGTGGTGTTATCCAATTCTTCGGATTGCAAAAAGATATATACTAAAAGCATCAAAATAACCCTTAGGCTGATAGATATAATAAAAGGTGATTTATATAGTTCATTTAAATTTTTGACTTTAAATGAACCTCTTCAGTTTTCTATGCTTGAATATTGCGATGCTAGCCTAGAAGAAGATAAGCTGGATGAAGATATTGGGATAGATCCAGATGAGCTCAAGAACATCATATACTCAATTGGTGAATTAAAGCTTAAATTAGAGGTTTCAGATCAGCTAGAACCACTTGTTCTTGAGGCGATTGTAGATAAGGAGAAGGATGTATATGGAATGATTTTTATTTCTATTGATGTAGTTTCGTTTCAGCCTATAACAAGGGCTGAGATGTGTATATCTCTAGAAACAGGTCGGCTAGTATGTGATACTGTAATAAAGAATATTAATTTTTATTCATTATTTAAATATCTAGATCCAGATTATCAAAATAAGGATTTTGACTTAAATGCCGATATCTCTATTAAAAGCGATTTGGTCTCGCCTTCAAAAGGTGCATCTATTAGCTTATTAAATTTAAATGGTTTTATACAGGGGCGCAGCATGCGCGCACCTATAACTAGCGATGAGTTGGAGATTTCTATTTCAAGAGAATTTGATGAATTTTTTATTAAAGGGGGTAAAATTTTTGTAAATAAAAAAGAGTTTTTAGTAGATTTTTCTATAGATAAATCATTAAATTATCAAGTAAGGCCATTAACAAAATTTCTAACTGTTCAAGAGATTGTGGAATATTGGCCTAGTGGGGTTGAATTAGAGGCTCAAGATTGGATTAGAGAGCACATAAAAAGTGGTAAGATATCAGATATAATGATAGAGAAGAAACTTGATCAGGATATTATGATTGAATTTAAGCTACTGGATAGTAGAATATCATCTATTTTAGATTCAAAGATTCCGCCTATTTTTATAACAAACGCGGATCTTTTATTAAAAGGTGGTGTCTTATATGCAAAATCATCAAATGCTACTATATTGAGGAGTAAAATAAAAAATTGTTCATTAACCCTTGATCTTAATAATAAAGTCGAAGCCTTAAAGATCAATGCTAGCATTGAAGGTAGTGTGAGTGAAGTAGTTGGTATAGCCAAGAAATTTGCACCATATATACCAATAAATGAAAATCATATTAATGGGGTATCAGAGACGTATTTAGATATTAAGTTAGATAGCGAATGGGAAGAAGATATAGAAATTAAATCATCTTTTCAGGACCTATCAATTAAAAATGTTGTAGGTAATATTCATCTGAATAGGTGGAACGGATTTTTACTTTTAAAAAATAAAAAGGTTACCATAGAGGGGGTAGCTTCAATAAACGGCTCATTGCCTGTAAGTATCAAATTTGAAAAAGATATAGAAAACACTGCTTCTCAAGCCAAATTAGCTATAAATATTATGGAGGCTAATTCTAAAAATTGGCAAAAGGCAGGTATTGCTATACCTAAATATATATCTGGTCCTATAAGCTCAAATATCAATTGTATCTTTTATAAAAATTATCTTAATTTGAGTGCAGAATTTAACTTATTTAAATCTAGTGTTGTTTTGCCATACCTTAAATTTGAGAAACATCATAATAAACGTGGGTATGTAAGCTTAAATTTAAGAAAAGAATATAGATCAAATAAGATGGAGCTTGGTTCATATAAAGTAGATATGGATGAATTTTTAAGTGTGGGAGATGGTAGTATATCCGATGATTTAGAGCAAATTAGTATAAAATCTAATTTTAATTTTATAAAAGGTTCAAATTTTAATTTTAATTATACGGAAAACAAGGAAAGTGTGAATCTAGATATAAATGGAGCATCGCTTAATGTATCACTAGATAGTTTTCTACAAGAAAAAACAACTAATCAAAAAATATTTAAATTAAATTGTAATCTGAAAAATTTATCGTTTGATAATCATCATTCAATGGTATTGAGCAAAATAAACATTGATTATAGAAATGGTAAGCTTAATGAAATGTTAATAAATTCCGCTTTAAGTACTGGTGGAAGTATAATGGTATTTTATGATTTTCCTGTACTTTCAATCACTTCTGATAATGCTGGCTCTGTTTTACAGTTGCTTGGTATTGGTTCAGATATGAATGGTGGAAAATTAGAGATCAAGGGATTTTTTAATGAAGATAATAACATTAAAAATGGGGATGCAAAATTTATGGGTCATGCATCTATATATGTCTATTCACTAAAGGTAAATCCAACATTAGCGCAAATATTATCAACATTATCGATATCGTCAAAAAATCCCGAATTTAGATTTCAGGCTAAGAATAAAAAAATGGTGCTTTTTGATACATTTCATACAGATATTGAATTAGATAGTTACAATATTCTTTCTTTTAACAAGATTCTAGCTGAGGGGCAGCTTTTAAATGTAGAGGGGGCTGGATTTATAGATATTGATACTGAATTTGTAGATATACAATGTAGAATTGTGCCGGTTGATAATATTGTTAATTATATTATAGGCAAGGCGCCAATAATTGGAAATTTGCTATCAGGTAATACTAGGGGTGATTTAATCTATTCCAAGTTAAAAATCTATGGTGAAAAAGGTTCTAAAAAGGTAGATGTGACACATGTGCCAGGTGTTATAGGTAGGATAATGGGTATGCAAAATGAGATTGAAAGTGAAATTATGCGCTCAAAAATTAAATTGATGAAAAAGAAAAGGGCGGGATCTTAAAAAATACATAATTGCGCTATGTATCATTAATATTAGAAATTAAAGATTCCTTTTTTGCATAAAAAAAACCTTTAACAAATTTGAGCAAACTTCCTCATAAAAACCACCATAAATCTGAGTCCCATGCCAAATATTTTTCAGTTTATTATAAGAGCCAAAATATAATCTTCTTATTCTAGAAATGGAAATAGCATGCATACACATTTGACATGGTTCTAATGTAACGTATAAATCACATTGAGAAAGATACCTGGTATTTAGTTTTAATGTCCCCTCCCTTAATGCAAGCATCTCAGCATGCATTGTATTATCATTTAATAGTATAGTTTTATTATGTTGAGCTGAGATAATAGTTGCATCATCCTGAACTAATACCGCTGCTATTGGTACTTCATTTATCTGTTGAGCTCTCTTGGCAAGTTCAATTGCCGCCTCCATGTATTTATTCTTAAACATAAATTGATTAATATTGAAACCTCCAAGAACAAATCGAGCTTTATTTTGAAAATAGATATATGAATTTATTGTAGTATTCTAGTTTTACTTGGTAGGGTTGATAAAAATATTATAACAGATTGCGGGCTCGCCTTAAAGTTGCTAGCATTGATTTCTAAATTGAATTACCCTTTAGAGTTCTTGCTATTGTGCGTCTCAAGATCTTATTTTTTATTTTTCAGGTAGTAATTTGCAGTTCTGCGCAGGCAGATTTTTATAGCGATTGTGTAAAATCGTATGAATTTAATGATAATATAAAAAACGAGGTATTTTTGACTCCTGTGAAATATTCCTGTAGTAGGATGTGCCGCAATGAGTGTAATTCTTTTTCAAGAAAAGTTGGGCCAGAAGGCAGTGAGCATGAATTAAATCAAAGTATTATAGATGATTGTATAACAAGTTGTCAGGATGGTAGAAAATTTGATGCCGAATATTTTGAAATTACAGGTTATAATGAAAGATTTGGGGTGAAATATCCCATAATAAGCCTAGTTGGACCGATAAGTACTAAAGTTGCATGTTCTCAAGATAAAAAAGAAATAGGAGATAGTGTTGTTAAAACTTCTATAGAGGCAGAAATAGGTGACAAGATAAAATTTTTCTTTATAGGTTATGAGGATAATAAAATCTATTTATGTGGTAAAAAAGCCATTGAATTAAGGACTGTCTTTCCAAATTTATCATCAAAAAACTTCAAATTGGGTAATTCATTATGGAATAACATTGCAACGCCACCTGCAGAGTGGCAGAAGCATGAGCATGAGTGCTTTTCGCAAATCCCTCAACAATCATGGTTAGACCTTTCTAATAGAGTACTCTCTCAGGCTGTAGGCCAATCAAAGTGTGAATGGCATGCAAGGAATCACACATTTACTTATACAGGTATAAATCCAAAGAATGGTGATGAATTAAATATTAGTTGGAGTGGTGATTTTGCATATAAGAAGACCGCCACTGGAAAAGCGAAGGGTAGGGAAGAGTATATGACTTGTATAACATCATTAATGGGTATAGGGGCACAAAGTTGCAGGAATGAATTCATAAATAGTACATCGCTTTTAATTATGGATCCTAAATATGTTAATAAGTCTTCAACGAATGTGCAGAAAAACAATACACAAAATACCCCAAATACTGCAGATGTATTTAAAATACTTTCATCTATGGGGCAACTTCCGCATTTTTACAATAAAAATGCTACCGAACTAAACAATATAGCAATTAAATTCCTACAGAGCATAGGCTATCCTGCGAATTTATTTCACTCCTTTAGGCACGGCATTAAGAAGAATGAAGCCGATGGCGGCGCATCTCCATATCATGTTGAAAGTACTATATCAATAAAATCGTCTAATATTAAAGATCTTGAAAAACAGCATTGGTATTATTGCGATATGCATGCAAAAGGGTTTGAATACTGCATGTATAAATGGAACATTCAAAATATAATAGGAAAAGATGTGGATACTACTGCAGTTATCCAGTTATCTGGTGAGCAATCAAGAAAAAATTGGGAAGAAATAGGTCTGCTGGGTGCCAGGCTTGAATCTAGTAACCATTCTGTATTGGGGTTGAAAGGTAGTATTACGGACCAAGAGATGACTTTTAAGTTTAGAGATAATATACCAGGCTGTAACCAGCAAGATGAGAGTAGTTATAAAAAAAGACTTTGTGTAGTAGTTGATAAGATAGGGCGATCTACATACAGGTATAGTGGAATCTTATCTGGCTTCAGTGATAAAAGCACACCATTATTTATCAAGCATTGGGGTGATCATACTGATGGAAGTATATTAAGGGATGTTTATGAGAATAATGATGGTGGTTACGACGTAAGTATTGAGTGGGGTGGGTGTATAAAAAGAAAAGGTGAAAATATGCAATATGCATTTGGGCCTATTAGCTATGATTCGGCAAAAATTGATCCTAATACCTCATCAGCATGGGAATGGAAGGACTTTCCTAAAAGTGTACTAGATGGGAAAAATATGGAAGTGACTAAAGCCGGAGCTCTTTATCTTAGAATAAAAAAGGAAGAGCCGCCACAAAGTGCTAGTAGCGATATTAAAGAGCTATATCAGAACCCTGCCAACCACCATGGTCTTTATAAAATGATTGTAGAGATGGAGCATGGTAATAGTGCTGCTGTCCAGGGTGGTATTTTATCAAAATTAGCAAAATTAATAATAGATCATCTTTTAGGTGAGAATAGAGCAAAGGGAGAAATTCCAAAAGGGGGGGTTTTATTCAAAATATATAAAGGGGTTACTGAGAACAAAAGTTATCAACAATCTATAAATGTGTTGATAAGTCTATTTATTACAATAACCGCCCTTTGCTTTTTAATTGGTATAATACAAATAAGTCATCAAGAAGTTATTATGATGCTTTGTAAGATGGCAGCTATAGCTTGCCTAATTTCCCCATATAGCTGGGAGTTCTTTGGTGGTAGATTAGCGGTAATTTTTATAGAAGGGACATTAGAATTAATGGCTAAATTTGCACCACCTGATCTAATAGAAATAGATCATGATGCCTTTTCAATGTTTAGATACATGGATGGTGCTATAATGAAAATTTTCTCTGCGGCTATATGGAAAAAGATGGCTGCGCTCATATTTTCAACAGCTTTTGGGATTATAGCGTTTGTTGTAATATTTATATCAATTTGTCTTTATATTTTGGGTATCTTAAGGATTTTTCTTGCTTATGTAGTTTCTCTAGTAACAACTTCTTTATGTGTAATAATAGCTCCAATTATTATTCCCACGGTACTCTTTAAGCAAAGCCGATCTATTTTTGATAGTTGGATAAAAGGAATGATTTCAGTAGTACTACAATGTTCAGCTGTATTTATAACATTATCTATGTTTCAGGTCATTATGTCATTTTTACTTAGTATAGTTTTAGGATTTACTGCATGTAAAGCATGTTTGCTTAGAATAGATATAGGTATATTCAATGAATGTATAATACCAATGTATAAAATGCTTGGTGATATGCACACTCCGCCAGATTCTGATACTGTGGGTACTTCACCTTTAATGAGTAGCTTTGGTATTGCTATAGCTTTTTTTGTAATAGCGAGCTCATTAGTTGCGTTAATACAGTTTATGGATTTGGTAATGACTGTGATAGTGACAGGTTCTCCTATAAGAACATCAACTATAAGCGCGCCTGCGCAACAAGGTGAGAAATTCTTGTCGAATACAATAAGTGCGGCAACATCAGAAATTACTGGTTTAGGAAAGGTAATTGCATCTAAAATTTCTTCTAAAAAGAGCGAGGAATCATCTACTAAAAAGAGGTAATAATAAATGTATAGCTAAAGCTGTATCAAATGATTATATAATGATTTATTACACCTAACTCAATGATAACTAAAGTATTTTTAAGATGTGGCTCTTTTATGGCGATTTAGCTATAGCTATTAATGTGGAGATAAATATATAGAGCAATAATTTGATGTTCAAACGATGCATTTTTTAGTCGATGTTTCTAAGGTTGGTTAGAGTTTTAGCGGCTTGTCAATGTGATTTGTAAAAACAGTTTTATATTCATACCTTAGGCACCGTTAACAAAGGTTGTATTTAATAGATGCTAAAGCTATAAAGGCAAGGAAAGAGAGATCGGATTTCTCAAATCGTAATGCTAAGCGTCGATTTTCTTTGAGTTTAGCGAA
>NZ_JARGYT010000010.1:0-23322 GCF_034470605.1 Candidatus Cyrtobacter comes | reverse complement strand
TTCGCTAAACTCAAAGAAAATCGACGCTTAGCATTACGATTTGAGAAATCCGATCTCTCTTTCCTTGCCTTTATAGCTTTAGCATCTATTAAATACAACCTTTGTTAACAGTGCCTAACACACCATTGGCTAGTTCCAATTCATCATTTCTTCCCGCTCTCTGCCTTTCGCTTACCATACCATTTCACCGATAACTGCTGGTGTGGCATCATTTCCCTCCTTTTTTAGAAAAAGGAATATCACTTCTTACCTAATGACTATATTTGGTTAGTAATACCAAAACCTTTAAAAAATTTAACTTTCCCACTTGCTCCTTAAATTCATATGTGCTAACTTCCACGAATCGGAAGACGCGGGGTGGAGCAGCTTGGTAGCTCGTCAGGCTCATAACCTGAAGGTCGTAGGTTCAAATCCTGCCCCCGCAACCGTCTTATACGTTCCGCTGTATGCATAGTAATCGCACGTCATCGGCTTTGATATGCTCTTTTTATGCGCGCATGCTGTATAGTTTTATGCTAAGCATTAGCTGCACAAGAGATGATATCTTGAGAATAAAAAGATAACAATCAACAGAATAAAAAGGCACATATGTTGCTGATTTAAAATGAATATGGTACACGTACGGCTTCGCATTTTTAAAATATCTTATTATATATGCCTGACGTAAAATCTAATGTTTTTGGTGACGGCCTGGAAACTGAACCAACAACACATGCTCAAATTGGACATTTTGAATTTAGCCCAGATGCAACTCAAAATCATTTATTACCATTTTTATTCGCACTTGAAGCGCTAGAGAAGCTTAGCTTAATATTAAAATATGAAAACTTATGGCAACTTCCGGCACTTAAAGCACAAATAACGGACTGTATCGGAATTAAAAATGATATAAAATCCGCCACTGTAATCTCATTACTTAGAATGCATAGTCTTACAGAAGCAATAGAGAGTCAAAAGATCTCCAATATACAAACTGCGGTTGGATTATACTCTGTCATGAGTGAATTTTTTTCTTCATTAAAAAAAATTCATGAATTAAACATAGATAGCAATGCAAGTAGCCTTTATATACTATCCTCTTTAATTGAAAACGACCTGAGATCATCTACCCAAATGAATGATACACAGATAGAAAATAAGCTTAATTATGGGTTTTCAATACTAAAACCAAAATTGGAAGATTTTGTTGAAAAAAATGCAGACCGCACAATCTCTACAATCTCTACTGATAAATTTTTAGGAGAGTTTAAATTTAATGTAGATGATAACTCTCTACTAAGAAGCGTGGTAGAGGTTTATAAGAAGCTTTTTGCAGCTAATATTAGTAATGATAAAAACGAAATCTCAGAAGTAAAAACCCTCATCCAAGATAATTTTGGATTAGAACACACAATAGAATTTGCATCAGTGTGCGCACTTATACGCGCATATAGCATCATAGATACAATAGAAAATGGCAAAGCACCATCTACAATACATATAAAAATTGGTATACTTGCTACTATAAACCAATTGATTTCAAACTCTAAAGATCATCTAAGTGGCGATGATACCAATGCTATAGTCAAGCTATGTTCTGAAAAATTTTTAAAATTAGAGGATGATTTTAGAAACTCACTTGGCCATAGCAAAATAGATACAGACGCGTCTGATCCTACACCAGTAGAATTGGGGGATAATATAGATAGCAGTGATTTACATGGCTAGATAAATACAAATTGATCTAAAAATGGTTGTTTTTGCAAACGCAACACATTTAGTTTGCAAAAATGGCCATAAGAGCTACCCATGGAACAATAATATACTTAACCTCAACTTTTTTTACTGTATCCAGAGCTCTTTATAAATGCATCTAAATTTGAAAGATCTAATTTTGATACCAGAGCCCCAGAAACGTTTCCACTACTTTGCACCCCTATTGTTATTGGAATATTATAACCTATTGGTATAAAGGAAAATCTCGCATTTGACCTTATTAAATTTCTCTTTAAATCATAACCAGTTGATATTGCTCCAGCTACTCTATCTGTTCGTATAGAAACATTTTCCAAAGTTAAGATTTGATCAGATAGCAGCGCCTTACCTCTCACATCATTAAAAACGGTGATACCGCTATTAAAAGCATTATCAATTCTACTATATAACCCATCAAAATTTCCGTATTCTACTAATTTTATTACACTTAATAAATCCAATCCATTCCACTTAATATTACCTGATATAAACTGAGCCTCACATATAGCAGTATTAATAAATTGGGAAAAATCTCTTCCGGTTAAGGAAACCTTGCCGCTCATATTTACAATCCCTTCTATTTTATTTAATGGAAAAGAAGAAAATATTTTTGCTAATTCATGTATTTTTGCATCTATCAGGCCAAAGGCTAAATTTATTTGTATAGTATCTGGGCTTGCACGATATATAAGGCTACCTATAGCATCTATATTACCCATAGAGGTATCTGCTTTAATTTTTTGTATTTTAGATAAGTTATTATTAGTTATTAGATCTACGTATATACTTTTAGCGTCATACCCAGTCAAATCATCTATCTTTAATTTTAACGAGCCATCATAAGCTATGATATCAAATATATCGGTATTGTAGTCAACTTTAATCAATTGTGAAAGAAATTTTGGATCTAATTTAGGAAAGTAAAATTTAGATGATACAATGGGATTCAACCCATCTATTTTAAAATGAAAACTTCCAATTAATGAAGAGCTATCAGATGTAAAGCTGATGTCATTTATAAGTAACGCACCTTCTTCTAAATCTAAATTAATTAGAAAATTATTTAATTTTGCTTTATTAAATATCATCTCATCCATTCGTATATAAGAATGGAGCTCAAAAAATGGTCTTCTTAAAAAATTATACCTATTTAAGTCTAATATATTTTGCCTCTGCGCTAGAAGTTGCGCTATAAATCTACTGAGCGTTTGATTTAAATTAAGGGAATCTAAATTTAAAGTACTGAACCTTAAGTTAGAATGAACAACAACAGGTTTATATATAGTATCCTCAAAACTTATATTGCCCAAAAATGCCGCATCATCTATAAACCCTTTGATAGATAAGAAATTTGTCTTATAAGGTGTTATTTTAAAATCTGATTTTGCAATAAATTTCTTTGCAGAATACTCTTCTGACAGAGAATTTTTTACAAGCTTATTAAGTTCTGGAATTTTTATATATAAAGTTCCATTAATTTCTGGTCTTATTTTATTTATAGCAGTAGTAAACGAAGATACTAATTCTATATCTTTATGATGGAACATTAATTTATCTAAGCATATTTCTCCTTCAAAAATATCACCATTGATATGCACATTTTCAAACACCCCATCATCCACAAGGAGAATTTTTTTCGCATGTAGGTTAAATATAATATTATTATCTTGTAAAAATTTCTTATATTTTTTACTACTTAGAACTGAAAATATCAGATCCCTGAGATCGCTTATATCACTATTGATCTTTAACGGGACTTTTATAGAATTAATACTTGCGTTTATGAATATATCAGTTTTTTCTTCTTTTGTATCTATTTGCAGATAGTTGGACTCGTTTTCTTTTATACTAAAAATTCCATCTTTTAAACTGGTTTTAAAAATCATCCTTGACTCTTCATCCCCCATAAAGAATAGCTCTGCCTGGCCCTCCATTTTCATTTTATTATCCTGCTGCGCTATAAAATGACTTCTAGATTTGAATGAAAGATTTTTTCCTACAATCTCTATATTAAGGTTATCTTCCAATCCATTTGAAGATAGAAAATTTAGCATGTACTCCTCACCTTGGAAGCGATATGAGCCTAGTAAATTATACCTTCCATTGACAGAAAAGAGGGTTATATTTTGGATGGATATAGCGCTCAAATCTATAAAATTTATATTACTAAAAATCACTTTATTGTCTAATGGGCCAATATTTTTTTCTGCATATAAATATCTTTTTGCCACTAATAAATTTAGTGACGAGTCTATAAACTCTATTGATACAATAGATAATTTCGAATAGAACAAGTTTACCAGATCTATATCAAGTTTTATCCTCCCATTAGTCAATAATTCTTCGTTATCAAATTTTAAAATAGGATTTTGAATTGTAAAATGTGGAATAGGTAAGATATTTAGCTCTATCTTCTCGCATTCAAATCCAAGTTTATATTGGCTCTCAATACTTGAAGCAATTTGCCCTTTCATCTTATCTGTATCCACAAAAAGCCTTATGGATACATAAAATATAACTAATGACATGGTTAAAATTGCAAACAAGACTTTAACCAAATTTCTAGCCATAACTGATAATAATAAGTCTAGTAACAATTATGTATTATTAAGATTTGAATCGCAACAGTAAGATTATTAGATTATCTTAGCTTTTAATGAAATAAGAAGTGACAGTATGCACACTAAAATGTAGCTAAATACTTTTCAAATAGTACACGATAATAGTATGAACAAATTTGCCTTAGAGAACATAAATTCTCAAATGGTTAGTAATATACATATTGGCTCAAAAAAGAGGGCCGAATTAAGATATAATAAATTTTAATTTAAGAAATCTTAATAAAATAGGCAAATTTCCATAGATTTTTCTTCCAGAAGAACTTTTAAGACCATTTGCATAAAAACAAGCTGTTTTATGGCGAGCCTGTAATAGACCAACATTATATCATATTTTCAGCACCTATCTTTTCTCATAACGTGCAAACTTAGTCTTGTATCAAATCTTTCCACCAAACCAAATAATCATCCAATTCCAAATATAATACCAATAACTTTTATTAATTATTAGTTTTGAGAAGTATACAGTTAATTAAAAACTAGAAATAATACCAATCCGATCTTCGTACAGTTAATTTTATTAGCATAAAACAAGCAATTTACCCTTGCCTTTATAGTCTAAATGGATATATTCTCTCTCCTGCTGTATGCAGGGCGATTAGCTCAGTTGGTAGAGCACTTCGTTTACACCGAAGGGGTCGGCAGTTCGAGCCTGTCATCGCCCACCAAGCGAATGGTTGTATTTTTACTTCTCATTCTTTTATATTACAGCACTTTTTTATGGGGGATGTAGCTCAGCACGGTTAGAGCACCGGCCTGTCACGCCGGGGGTCGCGAGTTCAAGTCTCGTCGTCCCCGCCACTATTTTTGATGTGTTTCCATAACACACGTGGTTATAGATTTTTGTAGCACTCCAATTTATAACCTCATTATTTGAGCTCCTAGCCTTGATGATAAGCATAATCATGCCATACCTTCTCCCTCAGTATAGCAAAGTAATTTTTCTTAGCGTAAATGTACGCTAAAGCGTTGTAAAAAGATTATAACAGAAAAATTAGTTTTTTTGTTTGACATGAGCCGATTTTTTCTCACTCGGTAGGAGAGTATAGGTAAAATAGTATATGACCACTACCCTCAATAATCATACTCTTTTTATAACGCCTTAGCTATACAACAAAAATGTAATTGCCAAACTTCATACATGGTTATCAAACGAGTATATCAGTGTTATTTGAGATGACATAGGTGATATTTAATAATACTTCTTGTATTACAGCTTATGCTAATTCAACTTAAATAACTATACCTTACTCATCTACAAAGGAACCTCTTATATCTAGGATATTATTGAAATTATAAAGTGGAATATATTCATCACCCATCCATTTGCGTTTTATTTTTTCCAAAACCTCCGTGTCCTCCATATTGTCTAAGATACTGTTAATTTGGTATTTAACAGGACTTTCTTTTGGAAGCGCTATAGCAAGCTCATATTTTATAAGGCTAGGAAGCAACATATAGTCTAATACTGGGTTTGCATTTTTTACCACAACAGCCTTTGCAGCATCCGTAAGGATTAAATCAATTTTTCTTGTCATCAAAAACTTTAAGAGATCTGTTGCATTATTAGCAGAAACAGTTTGAAACCCACTTATCTGATTAGTACTTGCTAGGAACTCTTCCATAACAGAACCAGATTGAACACCTATAGCCCTGCCATTTAATTCCTCAATAGATTGACCACTGATCACCCCCTTCCTAAACAAGACAGCAAAACTACTTGTATGATATGGCTCACTAAAATCAACTAATTTTTTCCTTTCATCTGAACAAGCTATAGAGGATATTGCGGCATCAACCGCCCCCTCTGATATTGCTTTCAATATCTCATTAAATGGTATTTTTACAAGAATCACTGATTTATTCAGCTTATCAGATACCTCTCTAATAATATCTATATCTATCCCAACAATCTCTCCATTTTGCATAAATACAAATGGTGGATAATCTGGCGAAACAGCTACTCTAAAAAAATCCCTATACCCTGATTGTTTATCCTCACAAGAACATAGAATCAATATAGAGCAAATATAAAAAATGCACATGAACATTAAGTTTATATATTTTTTCATACTCCTAATATACTGATCTTGAAAGCAAATTATGCTTTGCCGTGAATTGATTGTAAAGTACTTATTTTTCTACCTTTTCCTACCACCACCCCTTTTTTTGCCACCTTCTTGAGATTGAATTAAATTTGCCCAAAAATTACCACCATCCTTTGTAGTTGTTCCAATCCTTGAAATAAGGAAATTTATGTTTTTTGACATTATTAGACCTGTCCAAAACCCCATTGGCTTTGCGAGCCCAACTATTTCTTCACGCTCCTTCTCATTTACCTTTTCAATAATTACGTCTTTTTCTATTTGTTTTTCTAACTCTACTTCTTTATCCCTTAACCTTTCCTCATCCTTTAAAGATGGTGGTTTTATAATCTTAATATCAGATTCACGTATATCTACTTGATTAGACTTACTTCTTTTCCTTAAACGCAAAGGTCTCAATAAGGCCGATGCCAGTATTAGCAAAAAAATTAATATTAGAAATACTGTTACAGGCAGTAAAATATAAATTTTCATGATTTTTATACAAAAGCATCTGAAAATACATACTATTTTATTCTAGTACTATCAGATTTGAGATGATATATGATTTCATATAGAGCGCAATTATAATGAATCGAAGCGATAATTACTTAATATACAATATGTTTGTGGAGAAGAAACGTGGCATTACCTATTATGGATCTTATAAAAAAGATATCCCATTAGCCACTAAGGAAGATATCAACCTTATTAATTTATTAGAGGAAAAGGGTAATGTTAGTGGAAAAGTTTTAAACTATGGAAAGGATGGCTTATTAAAGCTCAATATATTAGGGAAAATTTTTATTCTTAAAGATATAAAAGAAAGTTTTAAAACTGGCGAAATATTATTTCTTGAGTTAGCAAAAAACCCAGATACTCATATAACGAGCATAACAATTAAAAAAAATCATGACCAATATATAAACGCAAAAACTAATAATTTTTTATTTTTACTAAAATATACCGAATCACCAAAATCTGTTCACATGGAATCAGATATTATACATGATGATAGATTGAAACTTGCAGATTATTTTCTAAAATTGCTATATAGATCCAAGGATCATGACTCTGCTAAAAGATTGGCATTTTTGCTTTCTATAGAGCATCAGGGACTTGATCTAATATTATACGAGCTCAGAAATTCAACCAAAATAACACAAATTGAATTAAACAAGCTTAAACCCATCTTAGAGCTAACTAGCGCGCAATTTAGTGATGACGAGGTACATAATAATGAACTCTTAAAAAACTCTTTCAGACTTATAGAGATCCTACTATTGGGGTATAGAAGAAATTTTAGTATAAAGCCCGTAAATGAGGAGCTTTCCATAGCGGATAAAATCTATAATATACTTAAGAACGGTACAACCCCACTAACCAGTAGATTAGAAAATAATTTCAATAATATATTTCAGAGCGAGTACAAAATCATACCGTTTTTCCATTTTATTAAGGGTGAGTATAAGCATTTTGCTCTTTTCGCTCCAAAGCACAATAAAAAAAGATTTTTTCTCAAAAGTAATTTATTTGATAAAAATACGATTATTTCAATACTACTTGATGATTCTGGTATGACATTTCTTTGCGATAATGAAGCTTCAGACGATATTAAAAATAGTTTATTAGCCCCACATACAACAACATTTGTAAAGTTTCTAGTAAAGGATGATAATATTGCAATGAAATAACGATATTAAATATTATACTCTAAATTATTCATAGAACTAAATCCTAGATATATGCAAGCCCTCTAGCCACTTATCTACTTCATAACTTCTTCACTAGTATTAATGAATATTAATACTTACTGGCTATATACATCTAGCATATAACCTTGTTTTATTTTAGCAAAATATGGAAGCAAGTAATATAAATTTGCCAATTGCATGCTTTTTAAATTCATTACTTATTGTTGAAGATAAAGATACAATAATCAAAAAATTAACATCTAATCCATCGATAAATTTTCATTGTGATAACATACACCTACTTAACATATATGATACAGAATGCCTTGTGTGCTATGATCATATACTAAATACACTTTATATTACTTTTAAATGGACGGAAGAGGATGAAATTTCTGATGTTAGCGCACATTTATTGATTAAAGCCATAAATGTAGATGGTATAGGCACTATACATAGTGGATACTATAACAAATACAAAGCTGTAGAAAAGGAGCTATTAAAGATAGTAGATCATTATACAAAAAAAAATCCTTCTATATTAGTCACCGGCCATTCTCTAGGTGGGGCCATTGCTAGCATTACATATCTGGGCCTTATAAGTCATCTTCAGAACCAAAAAAATGGAAATATATACAGTAATAACATTATTTGCATCACAACAGGTAGTTGCAGAAGTATTAAAAACACAATGCTAGCTGATGATGCTATTAAATGTTATAATTTTATAAATTTCGAAGATTACGTAACGCTTTATCCTTTTAACTACAAGCATCTAGGTGAAACTTTTTTAATAAAAAATAAAGGTAAGATCGTTGTGAAAAATATAGGATATTTACAAAAATTTAGGCTTTGCACCTGTTTCATAATTGAACAAATTAGGAATTTTTTTATGAAGGGAAACTTTTTTTTAATACCAGATGCGCACTACTTAAGCGAATATGAAAAGGTGGCCGAAACTGTAATTTCACAAATATATAGCTAGCTATTTTAAATTTACATATCTGATGAAAAACTTATTTTGATATTTATTACCAATAATTCTCAAAGCTTTTGTATTATATGGACGAAAATTAACTAATGTGTATTTAGATATCGCAACATCCCTTATACCTGCATCAGAAACCCAATGCGCACCGAGCGCAGAAAGTGATTTTAGTAATAATTTATCATTTTTATAATCTATCCTACATGATTTAAACAAGTTATGTATCCCATCTTTAGGATCTATATATTCTAAAAACATCTGCGAACCCTCATTAATTTTTGAGCTCATATTTGTTTTATAGAAATCTCTTATACTTTCTAAAGAGGCGTTCTCAAAAATTCTCATCTCTGGAATAAATACCTTATAATGCAGAAGTGAAAAATTTCTTTCTCTTGATAGAAAAAAAAGCTCTGTATCTAAATTTTGCTCTTTAGATGATAGTATAATTCCAGGGAGAAGTGGCTGGTTAAATTGAAATAAGAACTGCAGCGGTTTAATGCAATTATTTTTATGCTCAGATACTGTTTCAATTAATATTGCATCCATTCCTTCTGAAAAATGCTGATTTATTTTTTGCACCCTATTAAGTGCATCTAACTTTGGTAGCTTTTGCCTTAATTTTTTCTTAAGCTCAGATAATTGCGAAAAGCTGAAGATTTCGGTTGTATACTCCAAATTTGAGTAGTTATTTTTAGTAAACAAGGCTATATTTCTATATAATTTACCAATTATACCATCTCCTTTAATATATTCAGCCACAGAAGGTGAGACGTATTTTCTTAATGATTCAAGATATAAATGATTTAGCGTTTTCACGCTCTGCAAATCAACTTTCCCGGGAACAAGTATTACGATTATTTGCTCATTACAACAGGGTGAAATTGTAAAAAGCATTTTGTTTTTATCTTCATAAGCCGCAACCAGCACAGCTCTATTCTGCGCTAATGATGGGTAGCATAGAAAAAAAGCCAAAGTAAGGAATAGTACCTTCATATATTTAGGCCCAAAATTCAACACAATCTAGAGTATTAAATTTTTATGACTCATCTAATATGATATTGCAAGCCATAAAAAAATGATTATCATCATCCTCTGTGTATTAAATTTAGAGTTGCTATGAGTATCGCAGCTATTATACGTAAATTACCCGAGTTTGCATCCAACGTAAAGTCTGAGATGAAATCTCTGTTTGTTGATAATACCGATAATCTTTTGAATGAAAAAGAGCTGTATAGAATTGCACTTTCAGCTGGTTATTCTTTAAAAAATGAGCAGCTATTAAACAACATAAGAGCAGAGGCGAAAATGTACTTAGAAGAGGAGGATGCTATAGCGTGTAAAGTTGCCTCTATTTCCATGGCTGGTAAAAACGTGTTCCACTTCTTTACGTCTGAGGTTCTACAGGATACCGCGCAGGTATCTAGATCGTTCATGAAAAAGCATATTGATGATATGGTTAGTAAAGTAGAAAAATCTGATTTTTATATGTGCTGTCTTGCAGCTTCAATGTTATCTGCATGTAAGTATTGTATGAAATTCTACACTGATGAATTGATAAAAATGGGTATACAACAAGATGTTATAGTTGAGATTGTTAGGGTCATTGCTGTACTAAAAGCTGCGGCACACGCACTTGAACTTGAAGGTATGAGGAGCTACGATTTTGTAGCCAGAGACTCTAATATGAGTTAATGTACAGTATATTGCTTTTTGGCGCAACTAGCGTTGGCAAATCTAGGATATATGCCAGACTTTCTAGCTCAGCCCCTAGAGTTGTTTCTTCTTGTTTAAATACCACTAGAGATTATGAAGAATTTGTGGTGTGGAAGAATCCAAACGGGGAAGATGTAGCACTTGTTGATGCCGCTGGTATAGGAGATGGACTCAGTGAAGCTGGTTGCGCCGCTATTGATATGAGCTTTGCATTGTTAAAAAAAGCAGACTTGGTGTTATTTGTGCTAGATGGTAAAAATGCAGAATTGACAGTACTTGATTATGATAACGCATCTAAGGTTAGAAAATTCGCTAAGAAAACTCTCTTAGTTATCAATAAATGTGAATCTAAGATAAACCTTGAAGCTCATAAATTACTGAGCCTCGGATTTGGCGAGCCTATTTATATATCAGCTGAGCATAATATAGGATTTTTAAGTTTAAAATCTAAAATTGAAGAGAGATTTGGGTTTGAACTTGAGGAACGCAATACTAAAAATAAGAAGCTTCTTAAATTTTCAATACTAGGAAGGCCAAACGCTGGTAAGTCTACGCTTTTTAATAAAATAGTTGGCTTTGAAAGGTCCATTACATCGCAAGAACAAGGCACAACTCGAGATGTAGTTTCATACGAAATTACCTATAAAGATAATAAGCTTATACTACTCGATACCGCTGGCTTGAGAAAAACATATAAGAGAGTTGTTGATGAAGTAGAAAATAGCTCTGCGAATATAGCATTAGCATCTATAAGGATCTCTAATATATGTATGATAATAATAGATGGTTTTGAGGGAATAAACCAACAAGACTTCTATATAATTAGAAAAGTTATAGAGGCTAAGAAAGGTATCGTAATTGTAGTTAATAAATGCGATCTCATAGATGCAAAAGCAAAAGAAGAGATAGAGTGGATAATACGAAATAAAGTAAGAGAGATAAGCTTCTTGCCCATACTTTTTATATCTTCCAAAAATGAAAACAAGTTTGATTTTTTAATGGGCGAAGCATTGCGCATTTTTGAAGAAATGAACAGGAAAATAGGGACATCTACACTGAATAAATGGCTCTCTAGCGCAACTTCAAAACACAAACCAGCAGCAGTATCAAACCATAAATTTCCGATGAAGGCCAAATACATAGTACAAGTAGATGGCGATATACCATCATTCAAGCTCTTCGTTAACAATAAAAACCTCGTGGATAAAAATTATATCAAATATTTATCTAATTCTTTAAGAGAATATTTCAAGATAGCATCTTCGCCAGTAGATATTATAATACTATCTTCTGGTAATCCGTATAGTGATGTAAATCGTAAATAATAAACCATCTTAGTGTATGAGTTTAGAAATAATTTTGAGCATGTAGAACGGATACATTTAAATCTTTAATCTAATTTTTAACTTCATATCATTAATAATATCCTCTTACCATCTTTTCATTATCTAAAAGCTCAACCAAAAAAACACCTGCTGCATTACTCTTGAAAAAGAAGATATAGCTATATTATTGAGGTGATAGATAATATATATTACAGCCTATTAGCTTTGAATTCAGCTTACATCAGTATACTACGAAATTAATTTATTATTTTTATCCGCTATCAATATTTTTCACACAAAATCTAAAGCTTGGATATAATCAAGATCTTTTACTGTTATAAAAATCTTACATGATTTACCAAAAACATTTACAAGAAGCTGTAGAGCCCTTACCCAAATCCATTCTGCCTTTGCCATCACACCCTCCCTTCATGATTTACCACAAAACATCTCTTTCATTACCTTATCATCTATTATACTATACAACATCATAGCCTCCTAAGAGGGCTATAACAGTAGCGTACAAAAACCTAATAATTAAGATGCAAGCTAAAAACCCACTAACTATATGTGTCTGCCAAATACAATTTTTGAATTTCGAAATATAATAAATGCTGTTCGTCAAAAGACAATTTAATATTGAGTTTATAAAAAAAACCATATCTATTTTAGTTAATACAATACTACCCATTTAGTCATAACATGAAGTAGTTAGGATTAATTATCCATTGATTTAAAATAAATTGCCAAGAAGTATTTCCTTCGGTAGCTTTAATTCATCACATAAGGCTACATCACGAAAAAATTTAGCAAATGTCAGGAAAAATGCTGCGTTTCACCAGTTCTTTAATAAGGATCAAAGTTATATCTATAGCAAACACTGCCACACATTCTAAACTAGATAATAGCTCATTCAAGAATCATTACCTACGGTCAGCTGCTTGCGTCTTAAAAATTTTGAGCAATAAGAATCATGACCAAATATAAAAAGATCACCAGAATACCTTTCAACACACCCCCTTGCCTCCCGAACCAATATAGTACCAGCTGCAGTATCCCAGCTTCTTGAAACATCACATATAGCCACATCCACTCTACCACAGGCAACATTCACAAGATCAAGAGCTGATGAGCCAGATATTCTAGCCTTAACCCCTTTTTCTCTTAGATGCATCAATATCTCGTCGTTGTAAAGCATCTTATTGCCAATTGCCATAGTAGAATTAGGCCAACTCTTCTCTTTAGAAATCAGTACTTTTTTGTTTTTTCCATCTTCTTGAAGCATGTGGGTCCCCTTACCCTTTTCTGCCCATGCTAAAGATTCATGTATAGGAGAGTATACAAGCCCAGCAATATACTCCTTCACCCCACCCCTTGTTCTCTCTAATGCTATAGATATAGAGAAATTAGGATTAGAGTGCATAAAATTTAATGTACCATCAATAGGATCTATGATCCAATTATACAATGTACCTTCCTTATCTTCTTTGCCTTCTAGCAGCTCCATATCTTCTATAACGAAGCCATACCCAGTACCATACTCTTCAAGAATTTGTATTATAGATGTCGCAGCTTTCTTCTCTGCTTTAAGCACAAAAGCCTTAACTTTATCCTCCACAGACCTCAAATTTTCTAACTCAAAAAAATCACGCCTTATAGCCCTAGAAGCCAGGCGCGAAGCCTGCACCATTAAGTTCATCACTGGAGAAATTTGAAAGTTATCTCTCATAAATTTTCTAAAACATTCACAAATCCCCCAGACATCGATACAATTAAGCTAAAAATACCAAAGCAAGGTTGGTGATGGCCTGTCTATCACAACAGCTTATAAATTACAAATCAATATAACTTCAGCATTACTAAAGATAGAATTTACTGAGCACGCAACACAACTAGAATATTATACAGATACAATTTGCAAAAAATTTATATCTTTTAGCCAGCTCATTATTTGCCGCGAGACCCATCTTCCACCGTATTCATTGCTGTTTTAGCTTTCCAACTGCTAACGCTACTTACCAAGCGCTTTCCCTGCTCAGCTCCATATGAAAGAGATTTTGATGCCATATCAATCCCACTACTAATTAAATGACAGATTGTTAGAACAGTAGTAACAATCATGGTCGCTATTTCGTTGGAAGCTTCATAAACCTTTAATTTAATATACATCCCTCTTAGAGTGTTAATCTGAGATTTTACACTATTAACTATTGGATCAAAAACCTCAGGTCCTTCTGACGAAAATTTTAAATTACCGTCTTTTATGAATCTTGAAGCACCAACTCCTTTAGTACCCAAAATATTATCTAAGCCAGCGCAAAGCTCATTAAACGGTGCTATATGAATAGTCTCCTTACCACTTAAACAGCATCCGTACAATAACTCTGGAAAATCACTTAATTTAGATCGCATATCAATAAGTTTCTCTATTACAGTTCCCGCCCCATCAATACCAGCATATTGTTCTAGCAAAAAATATATAAGAGCATCGAATCTTGTAATAAATTCATTAATTAAATACTCATTATTTATAACTTGATCTCCCTTTGTAATTTTAGCAAAATACTCTCTTAAAGGCACAAGAATGAACACCTTTCTAGTAATTTTTGCATCTGAAAATTTTTTCTTTGCCTCAGTTACTGATTTCAGATATCCATCAGGCCAGTTCTTCTTAAATGAAACCCACGCATCTACACTAACCTCTTCTACTTTGAAACTTGGCAATTTGGTACCATTACTAAGAGTCTGATGTGCAACAAATAAGCTTACCTCCTCTAACCCCCCTTCACTAATAACAGAGCCTTCACCAATAACAGAGCCTTTACCGCTATCACTACTAACACTCGATGTGGTACCCAAACCACCTGATAATTTAGTCATCTTACATACAGTGTACAACTAGTCTTAGATATATCAATGATTGCTCAAGCTTCTAAAGATATCAACCAATAATAGATTAACATAACCTTTTTGCTATATAAGGCGATCTAAACCGATGATATGCTTTCTAAGCAGGGAGATAGAACAACTTTATGAAAGTAAAGTTATGGATTATCTAAGTTATGGATTATCTTATTGATTTGTATTTCAATATATTGTTTATAAGAGAATATATTATTTAGAGATCAAACAATAAAGCTTGATAGACAAATTATAAGCAGTATTATTGGAATTGAACATTGGCATTATTAATATGGGCACTATTTACCATTTAATCTAGTGTTGCTGTACCACTGATTGCTTAGTTATATAATGTTTGTATTTTCAGTTAATAGGCTCGCTAAGGTGTTATGTGTGGTAATCATAACATTAGCGATTTCTTCATGCGCGCTAACAATAGCCGCCGGAACTGGTGTAACAATTGCTGTCTTAGCTTATAAAGATAAGCGCTCCGCAGGCAGCATAGTTGATGATAACATAATATATTCAAAGATTTCGGCTCTATTTATGCAAAAGGGGTTTCGTAATATATTCATGAAGATTAGGGTACTTGTAGTAGAAGGTAGGGTGATGCTTGTTGGAGCTTTAAAAAATGAAGAGCAAATTAAAAATGTTACCAAAACAGTTTGGTCAGTAGATGGCGTAAAAGAGGTAATAAACGAGCTAATTACTACAGATGTAGTAGAAAATTCTCAAAAACGAGCTGCAGAACTGTATAAGGTTTCAAAGATAAAAAGTATCCTTCTGCTAAGCAGAGGCATCTCTTCTTCTAATTATGCAGCAGATGTGGAGGGAGAGACAGCTTATATAATAGGTATATCAGAAAATAAGGTAGAGCTCCAAAAAGTATTGGATGCTATCAGTAATATTTCAGGAATTAGTAAAGTTATTAGCCATGTGGTAATGAAGGATGACCATAGAAGGTTAACGTGATATATGCTTCATATTCTTAAAGATTTACTCTTTTTAGTAGGAAGTTTTTATGATTTCTATTTCATCTTTATACGAGAGGTTGCGGCATAGGCTGCATACTGTTTCTAATTCACCTCAAAGTGATGCACTTCACATAATAAAACACTCGCTTGGCCTTAAACGGATTGAAGATGTATTAAGTAATTGGAGCATGGAATTATCTTATGATAAAGTAAAATTATGCATGCTCAATCTTAGAAAAAGGCTGCTAAATGAGCCACTCTCTTACATCACTTCTAGTAGAGAATTTTGGTCCATGGAGTTTTATGTAGATAAAAATACATTGATACCAAGACATGAAACAGAGGTGATAATTGAAGCTTTTATAGATATTTTCCCAGATAAATTATCTAATCTAAAGATCTTGGATCTTGGAACAGGTAGTGGATGTATTATGCTAAGTATATTAGCCACATATAGTAATAGTATAGGTACTGGGGTTGATTTATGCGAAAAAGCCCTGGCTGTTGCAGAAAAAAATGCTAAAAATCTTGGTCTAATAGATAGGACCCTATTAAAACAAAGTGATTGGTTTTCCAATGTATCTGGCAAATTTGATGTAATAGTATCTAATCCTCCATATATAAGCGCTATTGATCTAAATAGAACAGGTAAAGAAGTAAAAGATTTCGAACCAAAATTAGCACTAACTGATTTTGGAGATGGGTTTACATGTTATAGGAAAATAGCCGCATGCTTAAAAACTTTTCTAAAAGAAGGAGGTATAGGGTTATTTGAAATAGGTTTTGGTCAGAAAGAGGGTATATTAGATATTTTTGAATCAAATAATCTAAAAGTCTTGAATATATATAAGGATATAAATGGAATAGATAGAGTGATATCTATTTCAAATCGATGAAAGAAAGTTTTTCATTAAAAGTCAGATAAAGAGACATATTTGCAACTCTTTATCTGATCATTTTTAACAAATTATACTATAATTAGCTAAGTTAAATTAACATGTTGAAAATAAGGCTAATAAGCTGTAATACAAGAAGTATTATGCATCTCAAATAAAACGGCTATACACCTTTTATCAAAGGACTGGGCTGTACTATCTAATACTATAATTCATAATAATATATTATGTGAAACATATGTTTTAATTTTGTTTTTCAATATCTCAAATAGTACAGCTCTGGGCTAGGGCTGCCTGCCTTGTGCAGTACCAACATCAAGTGAGCTAGATCTATTGACCCAACTTCCTTGTTTTTCCACTCCCTCTATAAGTTTATCAATAATATTTACTGAATCTTTTGCTATATTTTGATCTATATGTTGATCCAACTTTTTATAAAAGAGATTCACTATTTTACAGATGGCACCATAAATTTTAGTAAAAAGATTCTTATTTAGCATTTCATTATGAGCATTTTTTGCATCATCCATTTGTGTTTTTATATTATCAACCTCATTTTTAATTACTATTGTTAGCATATCTCTTGTGCTAGCATCTAACTCAACTTTATCGTTTGGAAAGCGTTTATTGTGCTCTATTTCAAATACATTTACAAGCTTAGTACAAATTGCCTCTGTATCCATTTCGCTAGATATGCATTTTTTAAAACTTTTATAAACTTGTGAGGTAATTTTTTTGAAATTTTCTTCTGGCCTTTTAAAAAATTGCGTCTGTATTATTGAAGGCGGTACTTCTTTTATACAATCTGCTTTGTGCAAAATATCTATTAATCTACCAGGATGAACTTTATCTAAGTCCTCTCTCTTAGAAAATGGTATATTAAGTGCATTTTTTTCCAGACCAAGCACTTCTTGTAATTTCTCGTTACTTTCCATTAAAGATACTATTGCAAGCCTGGACGCAAACTCTGAGCATATCATTTCAGTTTCACCTTTAGTCTTATCACTAAATTGCTCACGCATATTATCCCAATTTGTAGCTTTAAGCAGTGTGTTACCAAATGGTATATAGGACATTATACCAGCATTAAACCTTTTATCACTTGAGTTGAATATCAGGGCATATCTTTGATCTTGTTGACTTAACTCAAATAATTTTGAACTCACTTCTGGATATATCTCATTTACCTTCTCATTCCATTTATCTCCATATAAATTTTGAGCCGCTTGTTTTGCCTCTTTGGTTAATAACGCACCTAGGTCCATTCTATAAACATCTGAAAACAAACCCTTTTCAAGATCTAAGTCATCAACTTGATACTCCCCATATACATGAGAGAGCTTTGCTCCACCACTTCCCGTAGCAACAGTTGCAGCATGCCCATAATTTGTGACATACCTTTTTGTTAATTTACTTTCTCTATCTAGCTTATTATTAGTTACTAATGATCTTTTATCTATATCATACATTACAATATCACCTGCTTTATACGAATTTTGCGAATGTTCTTTAAATTCATTTTGTGTATATTCAATAAAACCACCCGCTATCTCTCCGAAATCTCTTATTTGCCTTAATTTTTCAAAACTATCAATATTGCCACAACTGCTAGCAAAGCGCTCAAATGAGGTGTATGCAGAATGGAGATCTGATAATTTTCCAAACTCTTCTATAGTGAACCTTTTGCTATATGGAACTGTGGAATTTGGCTCCATTGTTTCTAAAAAATCTATCTTATCTTTTTGTTTTTGAACATCATCTAAAACTCTACTTTTATAAGAAAATCTCTTTAATGCAGATAATTCTCCACTGTATTTTAAGTTTAAATACTTACTTTGATTATTAGCCAATTTGGAGATATTACTATTAAGCTCCATATTTCCTACAGCGTTATTTAAAAATGCACCCAGAAATTCTTTTTGGATTTGCGTTGTTTCTTCATGTGCTTCAAATAAAGATACAGCCTCACGAATAGCTTCTACGCTACTTAATTTCGTAACGAGCTGATTATAAGACTGTTTACTATCATTTTGCGATAAATCAGAGCCAACTAATGAGTAAGGGCTATCCACTATCTTACTATAGAGTCCTTGATCTAAAAATCCATCTTCCGATAATATCCTCTGAAGCTCTTGATCTATTGATTTCAAAGATGCATCTTGAGGGCTTTCATAAACTATAGCCCTTCTAAGATCGATTATTGCATTTTCAATATCTTCAGCTGTTAATAAATTTGTATAACCATCTTTAAAATTAGAATAAATATTGCTCTCTCTAATTCCTTTGAATTTCATATCAAAATACTATTCGTAAACATCATTTATGAATAGTAAAATTAAGTTAATAAATTGGCAATATATTTGGCATGGTTATTTTTAGCTGCATTTATTTATTGATTAATTTAATAAGTGTATTAAGCTTTAATCCAACATGCTGGATAAATTGATTTCTAGATTCTAGTTGCAGCTAAAAGTGAAGAAGAACAATAGCGTGGGTTGTTTACTATAGCCTGCGCATTTTTATTATGATACCTTAGATTAAGGGAACTGTGTTCACTGCTATAATTTTTATTAATTTTGTCCATGAAAAAGACTATAACTCTTGCAAAAGGTGACGGTATAGGGCCAGAGATTGCCAATTCTGTCCTGGAGATTCTTAAGAAAGCTGGTGCAGATCTAGATTTTGAAGAAATTGAAATAGGTGAAAAGGCTTACATTGCCGGCGCCCCCTCTGGTATACCAGATAGTGCATGGGACGTTATACATAAAAATAAGATATTACTTAAGGCACCACTAACTACACCACAGGGAACTGGCTATAAAAGTGTTAACGTAACACTTAGAAAATCCCTCGGTCTTTTTGCCAATATAAGGCCCGTTAGATCATTTCCAGGATATGTGCCAAACTCTGATAAAAAAATGGATATGGTAATAATCAGGGAAAATGAAGAGGATTTATATGCAGGGGTAGAATATAGATCATCTTTGAATACAAGAATTGCTGTAAAGATAATAACCCATAAAGGATGTGAGAGAATAATTAGATACGCATTTGAATATGCACGATTACACAATAGAAAAAGGGTTTCTTGTATTATTAAAGATAATATAATGAAGATTACAGATGGTCTATTTCATAAAATATTCAAAGAGATCGCATTGGAATATCCTGATATAAACACAGATAGCATAATAGTAGATATAGGTTCTGCAAAAATAGCAACAAAACCTTGGCTTTTTGATGTAATTGTCACCCTTAATTTATATGGAGATATTATATCTGATATTGCCGCAGAAGTTTCCGGTTCAGTGGGGCTTGCAGGTAGCTCTAATATAGGAGCAGGCTATGCAATATTTGAAGCCGTCCATGGCTCTGCACCTGATATTGCCGGTAAAAATATAGCTAATCCGTCTGGGCTTTTGAATGCTGCTATTTTAATGCTAAATCACATAGGACAGGGGGATATAGCTACTAAAATAGAGAATGCTCTTTTAAAAACTATAGAAGATGGAGTGCATACTGCTGATATATATAATGAATCTATAAGTACAAAGAAGGCTAATACAAAAGAATTTACTGACGCAGTAGTTTCAAATCTTGGAAAATTACCATACAAAATACAAGTTGTGGAAAATAATGCAAAAGTTATGAAGTCATTTGACTACAAAGCTGCAGAAGAAAATTCTATAGTTGAATGTATTGGAGTTGATATATTTACAGAAGATCTTGCTGAGCCGGTATATAATATAGTAGAAAAAATAAGAAAGGGACAAAAAAACCTTGAGATTAAACATGTATCTGCCAGGGGTATGATGGTATGGTCAGAAGCGACAGATAGATGTAGTACAAATGTTGATGGTTTAGTACGGTTTAGATTCTTTGCAAAAAATAAGACCGCTTCTAACTTGGACGTAATAGAGGTTCAAAAATTACTAAATGAAATAGGAATGAATTTCCATATCTTGCATAAACTCTATTTATATGATGGCCAAGAAGGGTTTACGAATATGCAAGGACAATAGGTTACTTAAATAGACCATACTGACTTGTGGCATGGTCTATTTTTTCTCCTTAACACAATTTACGCGCTTTTTAAAAACTAAAAGAATTGCACATATTATAGGCTCGTTAAGAGCCTATAATAAACCTCAAGCTATTAAAATAATCCCAAAATTTAATAACGATACTCAACTAAAGTACCTGTAATATAATAAATACCTTTATAATAATGGTATTTATGCAAAGATGTTTATACACCCTTGGGTTGTAATGTATAATAATACCTGTATGAGAAGCGCTGATATAGATAATAGTTTACACACACTAATTAAGACACTTGAAGAAGATCAAGATCTCTCAAATCTAGTACCAATGATGCAACAATCCGATATACTCTCTATAAATAGTAAGTTTTGGGCCGCTTTTAGAAATGGCATAGAAAAAGGAGGAGGTATGGAAGGAGGTAGGGCATACGAGATTGCTGTGTTTTTTATTAAATTCATAAATACCGAAACAGAGAAAAGTAATTTGCCAAATCCAAAATATACGAAGGAAGAGATTGATCTCTTTGCAATTACCATGCTCTATAATACCGTCATTGCTGGTAAAAAAGAAAAACGTACCACAATAGATATAATAATGTATATTATTAAAAGCATTGGCGAATCAACACTTTCACAATTCATTAATACTAGTTTTCATAATACACATCGCGTAGCTATAGACCACATGCCACCAGAAGAGTTTGGACAGGAAAATGAGAAACCAGAACAATTGCTTGATTATACAGAAAAAATTTTACACGCCGCAATTTACGATGAAGTGGTATTTAATACAATCCTGAGCATACCAGGAATAGATATTTTTGCACAAGACTCTAGAGGCCTTGATATACTGGAAATATTTAGAATTGAAGTACAAAACACCCAGCTTTTCAAAATTGAAAAACAAGCTAACAACTTTTTGAGCATATTAAAAAAATTAGGAGCGGATTATAAAAGCCATGATGGTGGAAACCTACTTCATTTACTATACGGGATAAACTCTTTTTATCGAACTCTTCCTCACATAATAGATTCATTAGCTGAATTTTATGGAAAAGAGGCTATTACTACAATGCTTATGAACCAAGATAATGAGGGACGTATACCACTTGATCATTATCAATTAGAATTTGATCAAAAAGCATCTTACACCGACTTAACGTCACTAATTCATACGCAGTTAAACTTATACCTAGATTATATAGGTATTGAAACATTTTTTACCCCAAATGAACAAGGGGAGACTATGTTTGAAACGTTCATGAGGAATTCATTAAAAAAACTAGAAGATAAAAATTTACAATACGTACAGGCTAGTATGTTACTTGAGGGCATATATATATTTACTCATCAAAAAATCGAATTCATAAAGTGGAAAAATCAAAACTTAACACAAGCTGAAGACGAATTATTATCAAAATATTTGTATAGTTTATGCGAACTCCGAAATGATAGCGACTCTATAATGCAGAAAGCTCAATGGCTAATAGGTGCAAAAAATTCAGAAGGATTCCATTTTATTGATGTGGAAAGTACCACGAATCCCAACACTCTTTTACACTTTTTTCAAGAAACAAGCACGCTTCATCAAGACATGAGGGAATGTTTAATAAAAGCTGGTGCAAAACATAAAAAGCCAGATGATTATTCCGCTCTTAGCAATGATGAATCTTTTAAAAAAAGGCTTGCTGATCTACAGAATGATCTACAAAACGCACATAATACATTAGTTACAGAAAACGTAGCTCAAATAATTACAAAGATGCGTGATAATGCTCCTCAGTCAGATGATTTTATTGAAAAAAATAAAGCAGAATTTATAGCTAACCTTAAGAAGGTTTGTGCATCAGAAATACAAAATTATTCAAATATATTAAGTGGTCTCAAGAGTATTGATGGTCAGCCACCCAAAGGACTGCAAATTTTTGAAGAGAACAAAAATCTCAAAGATAGATATAAAAGTTATGAAAATTATGCACGAAATATGGAACAAAATTTACCTAATCAAATTGCGCTATATGAGAATGCGCTTAATAGATTTGAAAGTTTTTTTCATGGTCAAGCACGTGAATTTACAAATTCTGCAACTAATGCATCTTCTGATGAAATATTTGCCTTGCTAAATAATACTGCAACAATTTTAACACGTGATAGAGAAAATGCAGAAGAGATAATTTATGATTTTTACAAAGCTTGTATAGATAATGGCGTATTTAAACTCCAAAAATGCACAACAGGTTTTATAAATGAGGTTAGGCACTGTTAACAAAGGTTGTATTTAATAGATGCTAAAGCTATAAAGGCAAGGAAAGAGAGATCGGATTTCTCAAATCGTAATGCTAAGCGTCGATT